>JBCBSY010000075.1:0-7476 GCA_039818925.1 Pseudomonadota bacterium
ACTCGCGCTTTCATCAACGAGGATCAGTGCGATGTCGTTGAGCGGCGCTGTTTCGGCTTCGCGTACAAGCGGGCCGGACAAAAGTGCGAGCACAGCTGCTATGGCAATGACCCGCGCTATGCCGCTTTTCCAGTTTCGCCACAACGAAATCACGGAGAACAAAACGCCCGCAGCAAGCGCGACGCTCATTGCCCAGGGCGGCAACAAGGGATCGAGAATAATATCGAACGGGAGCGAAATCACTTGCCGAGACGCTCCAGCAGAATCGGAGTGTGCACCTGATCGGATTTGTAGTTCCCGGTAAACGCAACCATCACCATGTTGACCCCGGCGCGATAGGCAAGTTCGCGCGCGCGTGGCCCGCCAGCGCCCATCGGCCGGACAGGGCGTCCAAAACTGTCCGCCGCCCACGCGCCGGCCCAATCGCGCCCGCCGATAATCAAGGCGGTGACGCCGTCATTGGAGCCGCTGGAATCCGCCTCCACCCAGACAGGATTGTTGTTGGTGCGCCCGTTGAGCGTCGACAGGAGATAAAACGAGCGTGTCAATACATGCTCAGCATCGACTGGCGTCAGCGGTGGAATGTCGAGCGCGCCAAGAATGCGTTGCAGCGCCTGGCCCTCCGGTGTTGTGCCGGCGCCAACCGATCGCTCATCGTCGCGCGTATCAATCAGCAACAGCCCGCCAAAACGCATGAAGTTTTCAATATTGGCGAGTGCGGCGTCGGACGGCGAAGCAGCCCCGGCGGCAATTGGCCAATAGATAAAAGAATAGACTGCAAGGTCATCTGTATCAGGATCAACTGAGTCGGGTGGCGCGGGCTCAATGGAAGTGCGTCGGAATAGCTCGCGGCTCAACGCAGCCAGCCCCTGTTCGGACAAGCTGTCGATCGCAGGATCGCCGGTTTCGATGTATGCAAGTCTTGTGGCGAGCGCTGCGTCTGCGGTTTTTGCGTCTACGGCGGGATCAAGCGGCTGCGCCATGGCGCTGTCCATAGGCAGAGGAAACAACGCCATCGCCATGGTGGCCGCCGCCGCTGTGCGCCAGCGCAAACGGCCGCTCAACAAAAGCGCGATCAGCCCATCCAGCAAGAGCAGTAAGAGGGCGATCGTGAAAAGCGGCGCGCTTAAAGGAATTGGCGGCGTAGCCGTGTAGGGCCGGGTCTGAACGCCGCTGAGATTGAGCGGGGAAAACGCCGTCTCACCGGAAACAGCGTTCAAGGCGAGCGGGGCCTCGGGCGCGCCGTAAAAGCCGGGCATTCGGACGGGCGAGGGCGACTGCGTAATCTCCGAAGCGGTGAGCGCGCGGGCGGCGTCATCCGGCCGGACAAACCGGCCCTCGCCGTTCAGCGCACGCAGCGGCGCGTAGCGCGCGTCAGCGCCGCCTTCGGCGGTTTCCGGACCCAGCGCAGAAAGAAAGGTCAGCCGCCGGAGCATCTCCACGAAAAGCCCGGATATGGGAAGATCTGACCAGTCCGGTGTTGCGGTGACATGGAAGAGAGCGATGGCGCCGTCGCCCTGGCGCGTTCCGGTGACAAGTGGCGTCCCGTCTTCAAGGCGCGCCCAGGTGCGTTCTGTCGTTTCGCCGCCCGGTTCGGCCAGAACCTGGCGACGGATGAAAACGTCGCCTGGAATAGAAAGGCCGGCGAACGGGCTTTCCGGTGCAAAGACATCGAGCCGCTGGGGCGTGTCCCAGGTTAGCGCGCCGCCAAATGCCCGCCCGCCGCCGCGCAAAGGCGCTGGCGTCAGTTCCGGTGATCGATCCTGCGCCGCTTCGGCTAGCACCGGGCCGGCGAAACGGACCAAAACGCCCCCGCGCTGCACCCATTCGCCAAGCGCCTGAGCATCTCGCTCGCGCATGCGTCCGACATCATCGAGCACAATCACCGACGCGTCTGTTTCGAGCAACTGAGCAACCGTGCCGGAAAGGAAAGACGCGTAAGGGTTCAAGGCTTCGCGGATATAGTGATCTCCGGTGAGAAGATCATCGCGCGCCGTTTCAGCATTGCGCGCAATACCGATGAGCGCGCGCCGGTCGCGGGCGTCCGCCAACCGAACGGCGCCGGCGGACGCGATCGATTCAATTCGCGTGACGGCGATGTCGTTAGCGAGCGCCAGCGGGATGTCGAGCGTGATGTCCGCGCTGCGCTCGCCATCGGTCATTTCGAACTCGGTTCGCGCCAAGACACGGCCGTCCCGCGCGGTGGCCGTAACGGCGCCGGCAGATGGGGCGGCTGCAGTCAGGCGTTCGACACGATAGGAAAGCCGCCCCGATCCCTGTTCACCCGGTCGCAACAGCAGCTTTGGCGCTTGCGCGTCGGTATAAACGGAAACCGAGCCCCTTGCGGCGAGCGCGTCTGCAAGGGCGGCATCGCCTTCTCCCGCGAGGCTGTCGCTGAACCACCGGATTTCCGCGCTGGCGCCATCGAGATAGCCGTCGATCTCCGCAAGGCGTAAGGCTGTGTTTTCGCGGTCGGCGGCGAAGGGCGAGGGCTCGAGGCTGTCGGCTGCTGCCCGCGCTGCTTCGCCGCTCATGGGCTCAATAGGCGGGCTCAGCCGCTGCGGCGCCGTCGTGATTATGAAAACCTGACGGTCTGCTTGCGCCGCCTCCGCCGCGGCCTCGCGCATCGCATTGCGCCGCGCCTGCCATTGTTGCGCCGCCGCCCAGCTGTCATCGACCACAAGCATCATTGGCCCAGTCTGGGCACTTGGCGCAGGGGCGTTCAGGATCGGTCCGGCAAGGGCGATGATAATCAACGCCGTCAGCAGCAAGCGAAGCAACATCAGCCACCATGGCGTCCGGTCCGGCGTTTCCTCAACCGTCTTTAGCTCGCGAAGAATGATGAAGGCGGGGAACGTCTCGCGCTTCGGCGAGGGCGGCGTTGCGCGCAACAAAAACCAAACCAGCGGTAAGGCGCCGAGCGCAAGAAGAATGAGCGGTGATGCAAAACTGACAGCGCCCATCGGTTACGTTTTCCAGGCGCGCATGTCCGCAAGCGCGGTGAAAAGCGCCAGCAGCGCCGTTTGCGGCGTCTTGTCAGTGCGGTGCGCAAGAAAGGTCCAGCCGGTCTTGCGCGCAATGGTCTCCAGCGCTTCGCGGTGGGTTGCGAATTTTGCCTTATAGGCGCTTGCAAGCGATGCTGTCTGACCGAAAACAAGCCTGTCCGTCGTTTCTAGGTCACGAAACTCGACCCGCCCCTTGAACGGAAACTCTTCTTCCGCCGGATCGCAAATTTGCAGGATGACGCCTTTCGCGCCGTTTGCGGCGAGGACGTTGACGGCGCGTTCGATGTCTTGCGGCGCAGTGAAAAAATCGCTCGCCATAACGACACGTGCGCCGACCGGAGTGATCGCGCGCGGCGGCGCGCCGGCGGAATTGTCAAACATGTCCGCACTAAGCGACTCAAGGATCCGCTCGGGCGCCGTGCGTCCCTGAAACGGCCGTCGTTCGTCGCCCAGAATCCCGATGCGCTCTCCAGCCTCGGAAAGAAGGATTGTCAGCGCGGTCAGCAAAATGTCGGCGCGCCGCCTTTTTGTAGGCAAAGCCTTGTCGGATGCATAATCGAGCGATCGTGTTGGGTCGCGCCATAGATACGCCGCCGCCGCGGCCTCCCATTCATTCTGCCGTATGTAAAGGCGATCGGCGGCGCGGGCTGATTGGCGCCAGTCGATCGCGGAGACCGGATCGCCGAAGGTATAGGGCCGGTGCTGCCAGAACGTCTCGCCCGGACCTGGCCGGCGCCGGCCATGCAGGCCCGCGGAGACGCTTTGAGCAATGCGTTCCGCCTCCAGCAGCATCGCCGGGAACAGCGCAGCAGCGCTTTCCGCATCGTGCCGGATCTGAGGCGCATTGGCGCCGGGAGAACTCATCGGGCGTGTCCTTTCGGTCAGGTTACGCCCCCGTTGCCTGCGTCGAGATCAGGTCTTCGATAAAGACGTCTATATCAATCCCCTCCGAGCGCGCGGCAAAATTCAGCGCCATGCGGTGGCGCAGGACCGGACCGGCAAGCCGCTTGACGTCGTCAAGAGACGGCGCATGGCGCCCGTCGATGAGGGCGAGGGCGCGCGCTGCGAGAGAAAACGCCTGGCTGGCGCGCGGCCCCGGCCCCCAGGCGACGAAATCGCGCACCCGTTCTCCTGCGTCCTGCGTTGGCCTTGCCGCGCGCACCAGTGAAAGGATCATCTCGACAACCTGTTCGCCGATGGGCATCTGGCGAACCAGCTGTTGTGCAGCAATCAGGTCTTCGGCGTTCATCACCGCATCGACTTGCGCCGCTTCAGCGCCGGTCGTGGAGGCTAGCATTTTGCGCTCCGCGTCGAGATCCGGGTAATTCACATCAATCTGCAACAGGAAGCGGTCGAGCTGGGCTTCCGGCAATGGGTAGGTGCCTTCCTGCTCAATTGGGTTTTGCGTCGCAAGGACGTGGAATGGCTGCGGCAGATCATGACGCGCCCCGGCGACGGTCACATGCTGTTCCTGCATCGCCTGCAGGAGCGCTGACTGGGTGCGCGGGCTCGCGCGGTTAATCTCGTCCGCCATCAACAGCTGACAGAAGACTGGTCCCGGAATGAAACGGAATTCCCGTTTTCCGTCAGCGCTTTCTTCCAGCACTTCAGAGCCGATCACATCTCCCGGCATGAGATCGGGCGTAAATTGCACCCGCTTGGCCGACAGGCCCATCAAATCCGCCACCGAAGTGACCAGAAGGGTTTTAGCGAGACCAGGCGCGCCCACCAGCAGCCCGTGCCCCCCTGCGGCAAGTGTCGCAAGGGTGAGGTCAATCACCTCTTCCTGGCCAAAAACGACATTTCCGAGCGCCGTCCTGGCGCGCCCGAATTTTACCGAAATCTCATCAAATTTATGCACAAGGTCGTGGTCAGGCTGGGTGTCGGTCATAACGCTCCGCATCGGTCCTGGGGCTAATAGGCTAGGGTTTCTGGGCCCGTCTCTCAGATAGCATGGCTTCATGCTGGTTAAAGAACCACTTGGCAAGGAAACCGAACGGATTGTCGAAAATGTCTTGCCCCTTGCGGGTTTACGCCCAATGTCCTTACGATGTCTTGCAACGCGCCCGGACCCGGTTGGCGCGTTTCGAGGGGCGTTCGTCAGCAAGCCGAGATCAAAAAAGGCGATGTGTGAAGGCGGATGGTTAATAGCTTTAGCTCGTATCGGCGAAACGCCGGCGGAGTTTCAGTTAAGTAAAAGGTAAAAAGGGGACTTTGGTGTCTGAACACGAGTCGCGATTTACGGTCTGGGGATTTGTAAAGGGCTTCGCCAAGCTGATCATTGGCGTTCTTCTGCTCCTGCAAGGGCTTATTGGCCTTGTTGTTTTGGTGCTGTTTGTCAGCGTTCTGGTGGAAGTCACCAATGGCATCGCAGGCAGCAAGGAAACGGTCTCGGTCTCGATACCCGATGAGTCCGCGCTGGTGCTGGATCCAAACGGGGTGCTCGTCGAGATTGCAGAGGATATCAACCCCTTTGATGTGTTGCGTGAAGAAGCCTACGGCATCAGCGAACCGAGCCAGATCGAAGTTCACGATCTTGTCGCCGCTATTCGCGCAGCCAAAGACGACAAGCGCATCACCGGCCTTGTGCTTGATCTTGGCGCGCTCGGCGCATCGCCTTCAAGCGCCAGCAAGTTGCATTACGTGGCTGATGAAATCGTCAGCTTCAAAGAAAGCGGCAAAAAAGTCATCGCTATTGGCGACTACTATACACAGGATCAGTATCTGCTTGCGGCCCACGCTGACGAAATCTACATGAACGATTACGGCAATCTGTTGATTTACGGGTATGGCGCTTACGGCACTTATGTGAAGTCGTTTCTCGACAAGTTGAAAGTGACAAGCCATGTCTTCCGTGTGGGGACATTCAAGGCTGCTGTTGAGCCGTTTCTTCGCGACGACATGTCGCCGGAAGCTAAAGAAGCGAACGCCGCCTATCTGGATGTGTTGTGGCGAGAATATGCGACGCGGGTAGAGGCGGCCCGGGAACTGCCCCCGGGTGCGGTGGTCAACTACGCGGACAATATGAGCGCTGTTATGGAATCGGTTGATGGCGATTTTGGCAAGGCGGCTTTGCAGTCCGGGCTCGTTGATGAGCTGCTGTCGCGGGCGGATATGAATAAAAAACTGATGGACGCCTTCGGCAAATCGCGTAACGGCAAGTCCTTTAAAAAGGTTGGTTTCAAACGCTACCTGACATCGCTTGATCGAAATCAGGATGATGGCGATCCGAATATCGCGGTGATCACCGCCGCTGGCACGATTATAGACGGCGAGGCGCCCGTAGGTCGTGCTGCAGGAGGCGACACGGTTGCGGCGCAATTGAGAAAGGCCCGCGAAGACGACAAGGTCAAAGCCGTCGTGCTGCGGATTGACAGCCCCGGCGGGTCCGCCTTCGCCGCGGACATCATGCGAGATGAAATTCTGGCGTTGAAAGCGGAAGGAAAGCCGGTGGTTTCGTCCATGGGCTCACTGGCGGCCTCCGGCGGCTACTGGATCGCCGCCGCCACCGATGAAATCTGGGCGGCGCCGACGACCATAACCGGCTCCATCGGCATCTTCGGTTATTTCAATACCTTCGAAAACAGTGCTGCAGAGCTGGGCGTGTTTGTCGATGGCGTCGGCACGACCGCGCTGTCGCCAATTCTCGCGACCGGGCTGGGTCCGCTGCCGCAAAGCGCCGCCGACATCATTCAGCAGTCAACTGAAAATGGCTATGACCGCTTTTTGACCGTTGTCGGCGAAGGGCGCGGCCTGGAGAAGGGTTATGTGGACTCGATTGGCCAGGGCCGCGTGTGGATCGGCGAACGCGCAATCGACCTGCAGCTTGTGGACAAGCTTGGTGATTTTGACGACGCAGTGGTCGCCGCGGCGGCTCTGGCGGGTCTCGACGAATACGATGTCGTCGACATGAAGGAGCGCCGGACAACCTTCGAGATTTTCATGGGCAATCTGTCAACGACGCTGATCTCAAAGATCGCCGGCGAAGAGAGCGACATTAAAGCTGGGGCGGTTGCGAGCATCGTTCGTTCTGTTGAGGAACAGGCGGCGTTTTTTGCTGAGTTCAACGACCCGAACGCAGCCTATGCCCGTTGCATGACTTGCGAATAGGCAAAACGTGCCGATATGCCTCATAAGATGAGGCGTACAGAATCTAGGGCCGGCGCCGCAGGATACGGTGCCGGTTTTATTTATGACCGATCTGATGCGATATGCGGCGAAACTTGATGGGGCAGGCGGCGAAGCGTTGCCGCCTGTCGAAAAGTGGAATCCGGATTACTGCGGTGAGATTGATCTCGTCATCAAGCGCGACGGAACCTGGTTTCATGAAGGAACGCCTATCGGGCGCGCGCGCCTGGTGCGACTATTTTCAACCGTGCTCCGCCGTGAAGGCGATCGGCACTATCTCGTGACCCCCGTTGAAAAGCTCGGGATCACCGTGGAAGACGCGCCCTTTGTCGGCGTCCTGATG
>JBCBSY010000076.1:0-7427 GCA_039818925.1 Pseudomonadota bacterium
GCAGGGCCCATCACCGTCGGGCCGCTTGTTCTATTTGCGCTTGCGGCGCGGCGACTGCAATTCACGACACTTGGCTTCCTGCAATATATCGGCCCTACAGGGCAGCTTATTCTCGGGCTCTATTACGGCGAGCCCTTTACGGTGTTTCATGCGGTCTGTTTTACGCTGATCTGGATCGCGCTCGCGATTTTAAGTGCTGATGCTGTTCGTAGAAGCCGAAAGGCAAGAATTGTTTAGCCAAGACGCTTGAGCGTTCCGGAGAAACTCATCAGCGCCTCGCCATTCGCCGCGATCAGCCCGCGTGCGAACATCAGCTTGCGCCCGGCCTTGACCATGTCGCCCGTCGCCTCGATGAAAGCGCCAACCGGCCCTGCCCCAACGAACTCCGCATTGAGCGTCACCGTCACGCCATTAAAGACGCCCACTTCGCGCCGGCAAATATCCCACAACGCCATATCAGCAAGCGTCAGCAAGGCTCCGCCATGCACAATGCCGCCAAGATTGGCGTGATGGGCTTTAGCAAAAAAGCCGACGCCGGCGGGGCCGCCCTCCCGCCGAAAATAGTACGGACCCGCACGGCCACTGAAGGTCTCGCTGTGGGATTGTGAGACCCAGCCTTCGGGCGCTGGCGGGGTATGTTCGATTTGATCAGCCGTACTCATGATGCTTGTTGCATAACCGATTGCAGCGCATCCGGAAACGGTTTCTCACACCTCAACAACATGAGAATAAGGCTTGCGCAACTTGCGCAAAAACAAGAGGCTGATCCGCATGAGCGAGTTTCCAAAACCACGTATTATCAATGCGGGCGGCGTCGCGCTCGCGACCTACGAAGCCGACGGCGATCCGAAACGAATGCGGCCGCCAATCATTTTCGTCCATGGCTGGCCGGAGATCGCCTATAGCTGGAAAAACCAGATCCATGCGCTCGCCGCCGCAGGGTTTCGCGCCATCGCGCTCGATCTGAAAGGCTTTGGCCGGTCGGAAGCGCCAGAGGACCCGACGCTTTACGACGTTGCACACATGACCGGCGACTTTGCCGCGCTGATGGATGCGCGGGACATCGAGCGGGCGATTTTTTGCGGTCATGACTGGGGCGGCTCCCTGGTCTGGAGCATGGGCCAGCTGCAACCCGATCGCGTCGCCGGCATTATCGGTCTCTGCACCCCGCTCAAGCCGCGTGCGCCCGTCGCCCCGATCAGCATTTTTGAAAAGCGCTTCGGCGAAAAACACTATTTTGTCCAGTTTCAGGAGCGCGACTGGCCGGAACAACTGTTTGAATCAGACCCGGACAGATTTTTTCATTTGATGTTCCGTGCGCCGCCCCCGCGCGAACGCTGGGCGGCGCTGGTCCCGAAAATCTATGATCTGCCCGGCCGCTTTCGCGACGGGCCGGCGCCCGCTAAAGATCACCTGATTATTCCGGAGGCGGATCTTCAGGTTTATGTGGACGCCTATACGCAGAGCGGTTTTCACGGCGGCGTCAATCTCTACCGCAATGTCGATCAGAACTGGCGATATATGGAAGGCCGCAATGAAACAGTAACGGCGCCGGCACTCTGGATCGGCGCCGAGCTTGATCTTTTCCTGCCGCCGGAGACCGCCGACGGTATGGAAGTCCTTGTGCCCGATCTTGAAAAACACGTTATCGCCGATTGCGGCCATTGGATGACCTGGGAACAACCGGACGCCGCCAACGCGCTCATGACTAACTGGCTGATACGGCGTTTTTCAATTTAATTTGAGACAGTTTCGCCCGAAGGTTTGAGATAAAATTCCCGTGATCATCTAAGTCTTCGGTCATTCCCCCCTGCAACGGTTTTCACACGACCAGAGAAAAGGAGGGAAGGAATGCGTGCAATCCTGACAATCTTGGCCGTTAGTCTTGTTCTGTTTGGCTCGCCTGCGGCGGCCAAAGAACGGCTTTTTCACAGCCACGCCCCGACAGCGCAACCCCGCACCGTGGCGGCGTTCACTCTCGCGGCGCAACGCGTTGAATTGCTTGCCGTAACGCGAAAAGCGCGTGCCGACACGCGCCTGCGCAAGGCGCACATAACGGAGTGCGAAAACATGGCGAAGGTTTTCCCCGGCTATCCGCAGCCGGCCTTTGTCAGCGTCGATTTTCGCATCAAATTTTAATCAAAGCGACGCATAAACCGCATCAAGCAGTCTCACAGCCCGCGGATCACCGACAAGAAAAGGTGACATTTTGTTCATGACATAAGCGGCGGTGAGACCCTTGATCGGATCAACCACCACACAGGACCCGCCAAACCCCGCATGGCCGAACGCATGTTCACTTGGCCCGAAATGGTGGTTGATGTTGCGCATCAGTCCCGCGGACCATGACAAATGAAACGGCAGCACAAGATCATCGCCGTGCGCACGTTCGCGCAATGCCGCTTCGATGGTTTCAGGGCTAAGGAACGGATCGCCGTCTGGTGGCCCATGACCGTCATTGGCGAAGGGCGTGACGATCGTCGCCAGCGACCGCGCATCTGCGTGCATGTTCGATGCGGGCAACTCCGCCGCCATCCATGCTTCACGGCTAACCCGGGCCGGCGCAGACCAGGGTTTCAGAAACGCCAGTTTCGTAAACTCGTTCAACTCCCCCAGGTCCGGCGCCTTTGGCGGCTTCGGCATGAACGCCGCCCTCGACGCCTGGTCGGCGGCAACGCCGCAAAAAATATTGAGGCGATGACGATTGGCAAGCTCGGCGACCAGCGCGCCGAATGTTTTTCCAGTCACCCGGTGCAGCAATTCGCCCGCGATAAAACCGACCGTCTGGGGATGATAGCCGTGGGCGCTTCCTGGCGGCCACAGCGGCGCCATTTCAGCTAACTTGCCGGTAATCGCGTCCCAATCGAGCCATGTGCCCGGGGGCATTTCATCTTGAAATCCGCAAAGCCCCGCCTGATGCGACAGCACCTGCGCCAGCGTGATCTGGTCTTTTCCCGCCACGCCAAATGCCGGCCAGATGTCGGCTACCGGCGAGTCATAATCGAGTCGGCCGTTGGATACTTCTCGCGCCACCAGCAACGACAGGACAGCCTTGCCGCTTGAATAAATGCAGGCGATCGTATCTTCCGTCCACTGTGTTTCTTTGGCGCGGTCTGCATGACCGCCACGAATGTCGATGACCATCTGCCCGCCAAGTGTGACAGCGAAGGATGCACCAAGCTCCTGGCCGCCCTCAAAGTTCGCCGCAAAGGCGTCGCCGACAATCTCAAAGCCGTCAGCGATGGCGCCCGCGGATGCGGGAACACGGCTGTCAGACCAGCTCATTTCTCAAGAAAAGGCGCAGGCTACGCCAGCGGCGGCGATGGCGCCAGCAGCGCGTGCGTTATCAATGCTCAACAGCGCGTCCAAAGTCTCGCCTGCTGAGCCCGCTGCGTTCAAATTGCCCACAAAATCAGCAACAGCGCGTAAATCATCGCGATCAAGACGGTCATCAAGCTCACTCGCCATACATTCGGCTTTGTTATCCGATAGGCCAAACTCAACAAAGCGGTTTTCAATGCGCTTGCGCGGCGATACCGTGGCGCACGCCGCAATCGAAAATGCGAGCAGCAAAAACAATCCTGTGCGCATCATGGTCATCTCCTGTCTCTGTCCCCAGCAAGTCTTACAGGTTAAGGCTAAGCCGATTGACCGCCGCCGTCCACGCGCTTGAGGCCCAGTTCGTTCAACCGCCACTCCAGTGACGGTAGGCGGTCCTGACCGAAAAACGGCTCGCCATCAAGCACCATCAGGGGAACGCCCCAATGCAACGCCAGTTGCGCCGCCTCATTCGCCTCGATGGTTTTTGCAATCTTTTCCGGATTATCGCGCGTCCAGTCCTCCAGCATGGGCAGTTCCAGCCCGGCCTCAAGCGCCGCCGCACCAAGCGCGTCATCTTCAAACCAGGGTTTGCCGGTCCAGATCCGCGTTGAAACCGCTTGCGCAAAGTCGAGGCCTTCGCCGGCTTCACAGGCCGCAATGCTGAGCGCCATGATCCGGTCCATCATCGGCTGCTGCGGCGCCACCTCGCCGGTTTCCATATTCATCACTACCGGATCGCGGCTCGGAAGCGCGAAGGGAATGCCAAGCCGTTCCGCCTCGCGCGGGCAATCGCGGAAGAGGTAGGGCAGAAACTGTTTCCGGGCGCGCTCGAAAAAGTCTGGCTCACGCAAGGCCAGCGGACGCACCGGGCGGAATGAAACATCCACGGCGTAGTTCTCACGGATCGCTACGAGCCGGCCGGTCGCCAGATAGGAATAGGGACTGCGAAACGACCAGTAGACTTCCAGCAGCGCCATCTCAAAACTCCTCTACGGGAACGCTATTCCCCGCAATCCTCATTGCAACATCTGCAGCGCCCGGCTATGCGTCAAGCCGTTTCATCAGGGAGGCCCGTCATGGCCCGCACGCTTCGCATCGCTGTTCTTCAAGCCGCATTCGGCGGCGATATGCGCGCCAATATTGCGACCGTGGAACGCCTGACCCGAGACGCGGCGAAAGACGGCGCGCAGGTGATCCTCCCGCCAGAACTCTTTCAAGGGCCCTATTTCTGCAAAACAGAAGACACTGCCCACTTCGCCAGTGCTTATCCTTACAAAGAACATCCGGTCGTGATGGCGCTCGCGCCGCTGGCAAAAGAGCTTGGCGTCGTTTTACCGCTTTCAATTTTCGAGCGCGACGGACAGGAATATTACAACAGCCTTGTCACCGTCGATGCAGATGGAACGCTGCTTGGCCTTTACCGGAAAAGCCATATCCCTGACGGGCCGGGCTATGAGGAGAAATTTTACTTCCGGCCCGGCGACACCGGCTTCAAGGTCTGGGACACGAAATTCGGCCGCATCGGCGTCGGCATTTGTTGGGATCAGTGGTTTCCGGAAGCGGCGCGCGCCATGATGTTGATGGGCGCGGAAGTTTTGTTCTATCCGACCGCGATCGGGTCGGAGCCTGAAAACCCGGTGCTCGATACCCAACCCCGCTGGCGGCGCGCCATGACCGGTCATGCGGTCTCCAACGTCGTTCCCGTCGCCGCAGCCAACCGCATTGGCGACGAAGACGGGCAGTTGTTTTACGGGTCATCGTTCATCGTCGATGACGGCGGGAATTTTATGACGGATATGTCGAGAGATGAAGAAGGTTTTGCCGCTGCGACCGTAGATCTTGACGATATCGCGGAACGCCGTGCCGGCTGGGGATTTTTTCGCGACCGCCGCCCGGAACTTTACGGCCGGCTGACCGGCCAAGACTGACACCGCAGTTTAAGAATACAGGCCTCAGCCCGCGCGCTTGTGTTTGAGTAGCGCCGCGTCGTCCGGCTCCAGTTCCCACGCCGCCTGATCGATATCAAGATCGGCGTAATCCTGCGGGTCGAAGACCGGCGTCCCGCCGGCTTTGCGCTGCGCATCGAAGTCACGCATGATCCGTAAGCCAATCGGGAACAGGAGTACCAGCGCCAGCAAATTGACGAGCGCGAGCAGTCCCATCGCCGCATCCGCAAAACCGAAAGCGGCGCTGAGGTCGAGATTGGCGCCGACGATCACGAACCCAAGCGTCGCAATCCTGAACAGGGTGAACACCAGTTTGTTTTCACGGGTGAAAAAATCCAGCGCATTCTCACCCAGGAAATAATTATACATGATGGAGCTGAAGACGAAGAGCAAAAGCGCTGTCGCCACAAATTCATCGGCCCATGCCCCCACATGGGCGGCAAGCGCTGTCTGGGTCAGGATCACCCCGTCAATCGCCGGATCGGAAAAATCAACGCCGGAAAGCAGAATGATCGACGCCGTGCAGGTACAGATGATCAGTGTATCAATGAAAGCCGAAAAAGCCTGCACCACGCCCTGTTGCGCCGGATGCGGCACATAGGCGACGGCGGCGACATTCGGCGCCGAGCCAAGCCCGGCTTCGTTTGAAAAAAGCCCGCGGCGAATGCCTTGCGTCAACGCAGCGCCGATGCCGCCGGCGACCGCCTCATTCAGGCCGAAGGCGCTCTCGACGATCAGCCACAATGCACCGGGCACATCAGTGATCCGTGTGGCGAGAATAAACAAGACAAGCGCGATATAGCTAAGCGCCATCACCGGCACGACGATCTCAACAACGCGGGTGATACGCCGCACGCCGCCAAAAATTACGAGACCCACAAACACCGCCAGCAACACGCCGACGAGGCGCGGGTCAAGCCCGAAGGCGCCGTTCATTGACGTTGAGACCGCGTAGCTCTGCAATACATTGAACGCAAAACCGAAGGCGACGAGCAACAGGATCGAATAAACCGCCGCCAGCACCGGCGCCGCCGGCCCGAGACGTTTGCGAAGACCGTGACGAATATAAAAGGCCGGGCCGCCGCGAAAGTCGCCGGAAGGTTCAACGCGTTTGAACAGCTGCGCGATCGAACATTCGAAAAAGCTCGTCGCCATACCGACCAGCCCGACCAGCCACATCCAGAAAATCGCGCCCGGCCCGCCCAGCGTGATCGCCACGGCGACCCCGGCGATGTTGCCGGCGCCCACCCGGCCTGCCACCGATAGCGCCAGCGCCTGAAAAGACGAGGGGTGATCAGATTTGTGTTTGAACGCCTCGCCGAAAATCGAAAACATCGCCGCGAAATAGCGAAACTGCGCAAATCGCGAGCGGATCGTGAACCACAATCCGACAGGGATCAAAACGAAAATGAGAACCTTGCCCCAAAGCAAGGCGTTGAGGTCTGCGATCATGGATCCGACTTGACTTTTCTGCTGCGAAAGGCGGGGCTACAGTCTTAGCGTCAGAGCGCAGAAAAGTCGAACTTACCGAGACTCAGTCTTTTTTGACAAATGTCACGGCGAAGAGCGGCTCAGCCTCGAACAGATCTTTCGGCGCATCCATGCCTTCGATCATTTTAAAGACGCGCGGCGTGATCGAGCCTTCCATGCGGTAGCCCTTTTCCGCCATCTTACCGCGGTGGAACTCAAGCGCCGCCGCCGTGAATTCACGCGCAATGATGGTGATGCGGTCAGGATCGGCAGCCATGGCAGTCCTTCTTTCGTTCGTGATTTGATTTGTCGTTCTTTCTCCGGAATATGGCGGCGCCGGCGCGGCTTGTCCACACCGCCCGCGAGCCGGCGAAACGGAGCGACATCATGGCGACCCGGCATATCCTTTCCATTGACGGCGGCGGCGTGCGCGGGCTGGTGGCGGCCATCGTCCTCGACGCGCTCGACGCGGAATTCAAAGCCATCGGCAAACCCTGCGGCGTTGCAGACTGTTTCGATCTGATCGCCGGCACATCAAGCGGCGCAATCATTGCCGCCGCCTTGTCGTCGCCCGCGCCCGATGGCGGCGCCGGTTCAGATCCCGGCGACATTCGGCGCTTTTTCGAAACCCAATCACGAGAGATTTTTCCGTCCCGCTGGTGGTGCAACATTCCGGTGATCGGCCGCCTG
>JBCBSY010000077.1:0-7418 GCA_039818925.1 Pseudomonadota bacterium
GCGAACAGCTCGACCTGATTGAGCCAGACTGCTTCAAGTTCTGCTGGATCGTCGACTTCCCGATGTACGAGTACGACGAGGAGCTGAAGAAGATCGACTTCAGCCACAACCCGTTCTCGATGCCACAGGGCGAGATGGAGGCGCTGGAGACGCAGGACCCGCTTTCGATCAAGGCTTGGCAGTACGACATCGTGTGCAACGGTTACGAGCTTTCCTCGGGCGCGATCCGGAACCATCGTCCGGACATCATGTACAAGGCGTTCGAGATCGCGGGCTACGACAGGGAAACGGTCGACCGCGAATTCTCCGGCATGATCGAGGCGTTCAAACTGGGCGCGCCGCCGCATGGCGGTTGCGCTATGGGCATTGAGCGCATTGTCATGCTGCTTTGCGAGCAGATGAATATTCGCGAAGTCACCATGTTCCCGATGACCCAGCAGGCTGAAGACCTGCTGCTGCATGCGCCCGCTGAAGCCAGCGAGCAGCAGCTGAAAGAAACCCATATCCGGGTTGTGATGCCGATTACGGAGAAAAAAGACTAAATTTCCTCCCCCGCTTGCGGGGGAGGTGTCAGCGAAGCTGACGGAGGGGGCGGCCCCCATCCCCGCCTTCGGCGGTACTTCCCCCGCTTGCGGGGGAAGAAAAAAGGAGATTTCGATGCTGAAAATCTCAAGCGATTTCGACAGCGGCAATATCAATTGCCTCGACACCAACGATCCGTCGAATATCCAGCTGGAGATCAAGTCCGACGGCAAGGCGAATTTCTTTCAGTGGTTTTTCTATTGCGTGGAGGGCGCGAAAGTCCGTCCGCTGTCGATGCGCATCAAGAACGCTTATGCGGCGTCCTATCTTGGCGGCTGGAAAGACTATCGCGCGGTCGCTTCCTATGATCAGGAAAACTGGTTCAGGGTCGAAACCGGTTTTGACGGCCGCGAGCTGACGATCCGGCACACGCCGGACCAGGAGCGCATTTACTATGCTTACTTCGCGCCTTACCCTACCGAGCGATATCGCCGCTTTATCAGCAAGATAAAGAAAGCCCCTGTTTTCACTCATGAGGTCATTGGCGAAACGCTCGACGGGCAGAAGATTGACTATTTCACCACCGGCGAGGGGCCGCGCCAGCTCTGGGTGATCGCCCGCCAGCATCCCGGCGAGACCATGGGGTCATGGTGGATGGAGGGGTTTTTAAACGCGCTGGCGGATCCGTCGAACAAAGACGCCGGTTCGCTTTTGCAAAAGGCGCGATTACACATCATCCCATGCATGAATCTCGACGGATCAAAACGCGGCCACTTGCGCACCAATGCCGCGGGTACGGACCTCAATCGCGCCTGGCGAAATGCCTCCATGGATAAAAGCCCGGAAGTCTTTCTGGTGCGCGCGCGCATGCAGAAAACGGGGGTCGATTTCTTTCTTGACGTCCATGGCGACGAGGCGATCCCGAATAATTTTCTCGACAGCGCCAAAGGCATTCCCTCTTGGGATGATCGCCATGAAAGCCTGTTCGACAGGTTTTCAACGCGGCTGTTAGAGGTCAGCGAGGACTTTCAGACCAAGCAGGGTTATCCGCCGGCTGCGCCGGGCAAGGCCAATCTCGACATTGCCAACTCCTATGTGGCCGAAACCTGGGGCTGCCTCTCCATGACCCTCGAAATGCCGTTCAAGGATGCAAATGTGAACCCTGATCCTGACTTTGGCTGGTCGCCGGCGCGGTGTCGCAATTTCGCAAAAGAGCATCTGACCGTCATGGCCGAAATCGTCGACGCCTTGCGCTGATAGCCATATCCTATCTGAACGTCGGCGCCGGTTTTTGGGAAACTGCGCCAAACGGACGCCTGCGCGGCTTAACAGCGCCGTTTTATCGCGCCGCGCCGCCCTCGCGCTTTGGCGCAGTTTTTTGTAGAAAAGCGCGGTGGCAAAAGAGCTTAGAAAGCTAGGACATGATTCCGGAAATTGGACATTTTGCGCTAATCCTCGCCTTTCTGGTGGCGCTGGCGCAGGCGCCGGCGCTGTTTATCGGCGTGCGCGGCGGAGACCCGCGATTTGCCGTGTTCGGAAGGCGCGCGTCTATCCTCGTCTTTGCGCTAATCGCCGGATCATTCTTCAGCCTGGTTTACGCCTATGCGGTCTCGGATTTTTCCGTCGTCAATGTTTATGAAAATTCCCACACCGCCAAGCCGTTCATTTACAAGCTGACGGGAACCTGGGGCAATCATGAAGGTTCGATGCTCTTATGGGTGCTGATCCTGACGCTTTTCAGCGCCGTGCTCGCCGCTCAGGGGCGGGCGAGCCCGCGCGATCTTCACCTCTTAACGCTCGGCGTTCAATCGCTGATCATCGTCGCCTTCATTGCGTTTATTCTGTTTACGTCCAATCCGTTTTTGCGGCTCATCCCGGCGCCCGTTGACGGAACGGGATTGAACCCGCTGTTGCAGGATCCCGGCCTCGCGATCCATCCGCCATTTTTGTATCTTGGCTATGTCGGCTTTTCGATCCCGTTTTCTTTCGCCGTCGCCGCTTTGATCCGCGGCCGTGCGGACAGCGTCTGGGCGCGGTTGGTGCGGCCCTGGGCGCTGATCGCCTGGGTGTTCCTGACCATTGGCATCATGCTTGGCTCGTGGTGGGCTTACTATGAACTTGGCTGGGGCGGCTGGTGGGCGTGGGACCCGGTTGAGAACGCATCGTTTATGCCATGGCTTGCGGGGACGGCGCTGATCCATTCGATCCGCGTTGTTGAGCGGCGCGACGCCATGAAGGGTTGGGCGGTGTTGCTGGCGATTACGGCGTTTTCCTTAAGCCTTGTCGGCACGTTTCTGGTGCGCTCTGGGGTTCTCACCTCTGTTCATGCTTTCGCCGTTGATCCAACGCGCGGCGTTTTCATTCTCGCGATCTTGATCGTCGCCATCGGCGGATCCCTCACCGCTTTTGCGTTACGCGCCGGTTCCTTGTCGGCCACCGGCGCCTTCTCGCCGGTCAGCCGCGAAGGCGCGCTGGTCGTCAACAATGTCCTGCTGCTTGCAGCCTGCGCGGTGGTCTTCGTCGGCACGTTCTATCCGCTCTTCGTTGATGTTCTCTCGGGCGATAAGATTTCAGTCGGCGCGCCCTTCTTCAATCTGGTGTTCACGCCGTTCGCGGTTTTGTGTCTCGGCCTCGCGGCGGTCGGCACGTTGCTCGCCTGGAAGCGCGGCGATCTCAACGCCAGTTTGCGGCGGCTTGTCCCCGCAATGATCGCGGCGCTGGTCGCTGCGGTGATCGTGATGGTCATTGCGGACCGCGAACGCATGGCCGGCGCTTTTGCGGTGGGGCTTGTGGTCTGGCTGGCTGGCGGCGCCGCCGTTGATATTGCGGAGCGCACGAAACTGTTCCGTGGCTCGTTCGCGGACAGCTTTGCGCGCGCCAAGGGTTTGCCGGGCGCCGCCTGGGGCGCGGCGATCGCTCATGCGGGTCTTGCCTTGTTTGCTTTCGGCGCCGCCGGGATCAGCTTATGGAAAACTGAAACCGTTGCGCTGATGGCTGAGGGCGATCAGGCTGAGATCGCCGGCTATGAAGTCACGCTGGAATCGGTGACACGCCTTAACGGGCCGAATTATGATTCCGAACTGGCCGTCTTTTCTGCACAGAAAGGGGGCGACACCATTTCGCTCTCGGGAGAGCGCCGGTACTATCCGATCCGGGGTATGGAAACGAGTGAAGCGGCGATCCGCGCCGACGGCGTCGGCGACCTCTATATTTCCTTTGGCGAAAACACCTCAGGACGGGGCTGGCCTGTGCGCCTGTTTTATTACCCTTTTGTGGGGTGCTTGTGGTGGGGCGCAGCGGTGACCGCGTTCGGCGGTCTAATCGCGTTCGGCGACCGCGGCCGCAAGCCGGCGCGCGCCCGGCGCAAAGCTGCAAAACCGATTGACAGCGCGGAGCCTGCGACCGCATGAACCGAGCGCTGCTTTTAATCCCCGTCTTTTTGTTCGTTGTGGTCGGCCTTTTCTTTGCCTGGGGTTTGACGCGTGACCCGTCGCGTATTCCGTCGGAATTGATTGACCGGCCGTTGCCTGAATTCGACATGCCGGCGATTCAAGGCTTCGATGAAGGCTTGTCCTCAGCGGAGATGAAAGGGGAGGTTGTGCTGTTGAATGTATTCGCATCCTGGTGTCCCCCTTGCCACATCGAGCATCCCTTGCTGGTCCAGCTCGCCGAAAACAATGTCGTGCCGATTTACGGGCTAAACTGGAAAGAAAAACCTGGCGACGGAAAAGCCTGGCTGGACCGGCTTGGCAATCCTTATGTAAAAGTCGGGGACGATCAACAGGGCCGGGTGGCGATTGACCTTGGCGTTACCGGGGCGCCGGAAACCTTCGTCATCGACCGGGACGGGCGCGTGCGCTACAAGGTTGTCGGTCCGATTACGGAACAAAGTTGGAATGAAACGCTTTGGCCGCTCATTCAGGAATTGCGCTCGTCATGAAAACGCTTGTTGTCTTTCTTTTTGCGATATCCGTGTTTTGGAGCACAGGGTTCGCCGTAGAGCCGGATGAAGTCCTTGCGGACCCAGCGCTGGAAGAACGCGCCAAGGCGCTTGATGCGCAGTTGCGCTGCGTCGTCTGTCAAAGCCAGTCGATCAGCGAGTCCAATGCGCCGCTGGCCAAGGATATGCGGCTTCTGGTGCGCGAGCGTATCAGCCTTGGCGAGAGCGATGAAGTCGTAATCGATTATCTCGTTGAGCGTTATGGCGACTATGTCCTTTTGAAACCGCCGGTACAGGAAAATACGATTTTCCTTTGGATCTTTCCGGCCTTCGCATTGGCGGCCGGTGTTTTCGGCGCGTTTGTTTTCCTGCGCGGCTCGCGGGCGCGCATCACGGCGGCGCCGTTATCGGATGATGAAGAAAAAGCGGTCCGCCGCATTCTTGAAGAGCGCGGCTAATGGTTTGGGCGATTGTTGTTCTGCTTGCCTTGATTGCGGTAACGATTCTCGTCGAGCCGTTTTTTCGCACTCCCGAGACCGTCGAAAGCCTGGAAGAGGAAGACTATCTCGCCGCGCAAATTGCGGATGTCGCGCGGGACAGAAAAGCCGGTCTCATCACCGAAGAAGAAGCCGCCGCCGCTGATCTGGAGGCGCGGCGCCGATTGTTGTCCGCTCACCGCGCGGACCAAAGAACGAAAAAAAGCGATACTGGATTTGCCGTGCGGCAAGCGAGTGCGATGCTGATTGCAGCCGCGCCGATCGCCGCCATTGCGATTTACGCGATGCTGGGCAATCCAGCGGGCGAAGGCACCGAAGAGGGGGCAGAGATCGCGGCGCGATCTATGATCCAGGCGCCGGCGGCCAATCCCCGGTCGCTGGCGGAGTCGATAGAAACCCTTGAAGCGCGTCTCGCCGACAATCCCGATGTGCTGGATGACTGGATTTTGCTGGCCGAAAGCTATGCCGGTCTGGACCGGTTCGATGAGGCCGCCACGGCTTTCGGCAAGGCCCGCGCCCTGGCGCCGGAACAGGCGTTTCTCCACGCGGCTGAAGGGGAGGCGATCGCAATGGCCGCTGGCGGTATTGTGACGCCGGAAGCGCGTGCGGCGTTCGCCCGGGCGCTGGATCTTGACGCCGCCGAGCCGCGTGCGCGGTTTTATGCGGGCCTTGATGCCTACCAACAGGGACGCCCGGAAGAAGCGCTGACGATATTGAACGCGATCACACAGGGCGCGCCGCCGGATGCGCCCTGGCTACCGATTGTGCGTACCCAGATCGAATTCATTTCCACCGAACTGGGGCGGCCGGTTCCGGCACAAAGCGCCGCAACGAGCAATGCTGCGCAACTGGAAGCAGACATCGCCGGTGGTGATGCGCCCTATGAAAGCTGGATTGCGCTGATCGACGCCTACGCTTCGAGCGGTGAGATCGATAAGGCGCAAGACGCCGTCGCGCGCGCCAGAGCCCGTTATGAGAATGCGCCCTTCGTGCTTCAGCAAATCGCTGCAGCGCAAGCGCGTATCGGCGCAGACGACACTGCGCGCGGCCCGACAAGCGAGCAGATCGACGCGGCGGCGGCAATGAGCGCCCAGGAGCGCGCCGCCATGATCGAGGGCATGGTGACCGGATTGGCGGCGCGGCTTGAACAGGAACCGGATGACCTTGAAGGGTGGGTGATGCTGGCGCGGTCCTATGGCGTGCTGGGCGATGCGCAAAAGAGCGCTGAGGCCTATGCGCGCGCGATCGCCTTGTCGCCGGAAGACATTGATCTTCATATCGGCCGGGCGCAGGCGCTGATCGCGCGGTCGGACGCTGCGGAAGTCATCGTTGACGACGAGATCGAGGCGACCGTGAACGAGATTGCGCGGCTTAATCCGGATCACCCCTTCGCGCTTTACTTTCAAGGTCTGGTCGCCAGCGAACGAGGCGACGGCGAAGCGGCGCGGCAATACTGGACGCAACTGGTGGACATTATGCCCAAAGGCTCGCCCGAAGCGGCGCGCGTTCAGGCGATGATCGACGCGCTTTAGAGCGTGATGTCGGCGCCAACGCCAAGACGCTCTTTCGCGGTCTTGCGGATCGCGTCGCGAACGTCGGGGTGGCGCCTCAAAAACGCGGCGAAATCGCGGCGTTGCAGACAAAGCAGTGTTGAAAACCCGACAGCTTCCACATCGGCGTTGCGGGGCTGATCCGTGATCAAGGCCAGTTCGCCAAAGAAATCGCCGGTACCAAGCGGGATTTGTTGATCGGGAAGCAACACCCGGACAGCGCCGCTGGCGATAAAATACATGTCTTCCCCGATTTCGCCGCGAATGATGATCCGGTCGCCAGGCACAAAAAACCGGGTCTTGAGCAATCGTGCGATGCGTTTGCGCCGGCCCCTGGAAAGCACCTCAAAAAACGGAACCTTGCCGACCAGCTCGGCCGCATTGAGCTTCAGCCGCAGCGGCGGCAGCCGGTCGGCGTTTGCGTTCGCGCTTTCAAGCCGCTTGACCAGATCATTGTGGATTTCCGGCCCGATGATCGATTGTTCTAGCAATCGGTCATAGGCGTTTTCCTCCAGCCTGAGCCCGGCCAGCATCAGGTCCCGACGGTGCAGGGCGGCGGCGTAATCCGGAAACTGCAAGGCGAGCGCCTCAGCCTGCTCAGTGACCATCTCAAACCGGTGCGTGGCGCACTCACGAAATGCGGCGCGCGCTTCTTCCGGCAACAGCCGTTCGATTTCTGCGATGGTTGTGTCTTGCTGGTCGCGCAAAACCTGTTTCATGAATTCCAGCACGCCAAGCCGCTGCGCCAGGGCGCCGGCGAGCGGCGCGGTCAGGCCAAAGCGGCGCTGGATGTTGAGCGCCAACTGAAACCGCTGGCGAAAAGCAACGCCTTTCTGGGTTGCGGCGGGCCAGTTCAAAGGCGTTGCTTTCAGCATATCCGTCACGTCGTCATGGCGCGACAATACGTCC
>JBCBSY010000078.1:0-7400 GCA_039818925.1 Pseudomonadota bacterium
ATTAATTGCGCCGACAACAACCAGTAAAATGAGTGTGAAAGCGGCGCCGCATAAAAGGCCGCTGATCAATACGCCAAATTCCTGAAACGATCGCCCCATTGCAAGTCCTTCCTTGCTATCGCTCGTTCGCCCGATGGCATTGCAAAAATGAGTTTGTCCGTTCAATCGAGGCTTTGCAAAGCCCGCCGATGGAGCGTTGGGCGCAAGGTGTGCGCGCGCTGCCGAGTAAACGCCCGCGCGGCTTGGGTAAATTTCTTCCCAGTTTATTTTTCCCCAGCCCAAACCCAGTAATGGCGGGGGCTTTGCAGGGTGCGGCGTCAATAAGGCTGGCGTTCGCGAAGCGGTGGATTTAAGAGGCGGTCATGTCGTTTTGGGATCGCATAGAGGCTGGTATTGCAGAGGCGAACAGGCGCACGCTGGGTGCGTTGCTAGAGGCGCTGGCCGCCCAGAAACAGCGCCGCAACGAGGCGGCGTTTTCGATCGCGCTGATTGCGCTGTCCGCCAAAATGGCGAAGGCGGACGGCGTTGTCACAGATGACGAGATCGAAGCGTTTCGCCGGTTTTTCCAGTTTCCAGAGAGCGAGGCGGAAAAAGTCCGCACTGTTTATCACCTCGCTCAGCAGGATGTGGCTGGTTTTCACGAATATCTGTCGCGTGTGGCGAAAATTTTCGCTGATGCGCCAGCCGTACTCGAAGACGTGCTCGATTGCCTTTTTCATGTGGCTGTCGCTGATGGTGTGGCCCACCCGCGTGAGCTTGAATTGCTGGAAGCGGCAGCCAAGGCGTTCGGCGTCTCGGCTCCTTGTTTTCACCGGCTGAAGGCGGTTCATTTCGGACTTGGGGCGGATGATCCGCATCTCATTCTCGGGATTGAGCCAGGCGTCAGTGTTGGAGAGGTGAAAGCCGCCTACCGCGCCCTATCGCGCGATCACCATCCGGATGCGCTGATTGCGCGGGGCGTGCCTGCCGATTTGGTCAAAATCGCCGAAGGGCGCATGGCCGCAATCAACACGGCTTATGAACAGATATTAACGAATTACGCCTAAAACCATTGTGCATCAGGTGCGCCGGTCTATGGACGGCTGGCCCGCATTTTGATTTGATAGTGCGACAGAGCCGCGTTTTGGGTGGGTATTGGTGCAAAACTCTAAAGTGAAAGAATCTTCGGCAGCGACGGCAAATCCGTTTTTGAAGGGCGTTTTGGAGGCTCTTTTGTTTGTCGGGTTGATCATCCTGTCATCGCTTGCCGTGATCGCCTTTGCTATTGCGGCGCCGTTCGTTTTGATCCTTTCAGCGCTAGCGGGCCTTTTTTCAAAAGGACGCGAAGGTCGCGCCTGGCGCTCTGTCGCCGCTTAGCGGTGCCGACACCGGGGTGCCGGCGCGGCAAACTAATCATTTTTTGATAGATAATTTCGATTGCGATAGGCCGCGTTTTGAGCTTATGGCGAGCTGACGACGTCCTTTCCTTTTTCCCAAAGGCGGCTTTCCCGTGTCCGTGCGCGAACTCGCTCTCCTGTTTCTTGTCTGTTTCACATGGGGTTTTCACTTCGTGGTGATGAAATATGCCGTGGGCGAATTACCGCCAATGTTTTACGCTGCGATCCGTTTAGGGTTGGTGGCGTTGATCCTGTCGCCCTTTCTGGTTTGGCGTAAAGGCGGGATGAGGTTTGTTCTGCTCGGCGCGCTTTGTCTTGGCGCGCTCAACTACGCCCTAATGTTTACTGGCCTCAAATATGCAACCGCTTCTGCGTCAGCAATCGCGATTCAACTGCATGTGCCTTTTGCAACTATCCTTGCCGTGATCTTTCTTGGCGACCGGCCGGGCTGGCGGCGTCTGCTTGGCATCACACTGGCGTTTTTCGGTGTCGCGGTGATTGCGACCGGCGGCTCCGAACTTGGCGACGGCGCGCAGATTGGCATTGGCGTCGGTCTCGTGGCTGCCGGCGCCTTTTGCGAAGCCATGGGCGCTGTGCTGGTCAAGCGTGCAAGCGGGTTCAAACCACATGAGTTGCTCGCATGGTTCTCATTGATCGGAACGCTGACCCTATTGTCGCTGTCCGCTGTCTTTGAAGACGGCCAGACTGCAGCATGGGCGGCGACCGACCGCACGCTGATCACGGCCGCCATTGTCTATTCCGCGCTTGGCGCATCGCTTTTTGGACATACGACCTATTACTGGCTGTTGCAGCGCCTGCCGATCAGCGTCGTGGCGCCGAGTATTCTTTTTACTACAGTCATTGCGGTGTTTTTCGGTGTTGTCCTGCTAGACGACCCCTTTGGCTGGCGGATGGTGGTCGGTGGATTGATGACGCTTTCCGGGGTCGGGCTGGTGCTTTTGCGCAATGTTAAGAAACAGGCCAAGAATAACGCTCTTGTCGAACCGCAAGGATAAGCGCGATGAAATTTATTGATGCGCCGTCGCCGAATCACGATGAACGCGGGACCGCGATTGACATGGTGGTCCTGCACTACACCGGCATGCAGACCGGCGCCGAAGCGCTGGCGCGCCTTCAGAGCGAAGAGGCCAGGGTCAGCGCGCACTATCTCGTGGAAGAAAATGGCGATGTGTATCGGCTGGTGGATGAACGTTGCCGCGCTTGGCACGCAGGTGTTTCGAAATGGCGTGGCGAAGAAGGCGTCAATGCGCGCTCCATCGGCATCGAAATTGTCAATCCCGGTCATGAATGGGGTTACCGGACGTTTCCTGAACCGCAGATTTCCTCCGTGATTGCGCTCCTGAAAGACATCCGCACCCGTCACGACATCGCGCCTGCGCAGGTGATCGGACATTGCGATGTGGCGCCCCGGCGCAAGGAAGATCCAGGCGAGAAATTTCCCTGGGACCGGCTGGCGGATGAAGGGCTCGCGATTGCGCCGTTTACGGGCGACCCGGCGACAGGGCTGAACGTCGCCTATGAAGACGCGCTGAAAGCGCTGTCCGACATTGGCTATGATGCACCGCTGGGCGACTACGCCGCGGCGCTGCTTGCTTTTCAGCGGCGGTTTTGTCCGCAATCATTGGGGCAGGGGTTCGACCCGCGCACCAAGGCGGCGCTGATCGAAGTGCAAAAATACTGAGATAATAAGCCTCGTTGCGTTCCGTCGTTTAGCGCAGCACTGCGAACGCCTCAAACAGCACGGTGACCCCGGCGACGATTGTCACTGCCGCCCACAGCCCTTCATAGGCCGCATCGGAAACCGTTCTCGCTGGCTTTACGTTCAGCACATGCCCAACGCCGATCGTTTTTGGCGCGCGCATGGCCGTCCACAAAAGGATGGTGGCGAGAAACGAAAACCACGGGAACTGCAGCACCAGAACAGCGGTGCTGGCGCCAAGGAAAAAGATAATGGCGAGAAAGTGCTGTTCAACAATAGATCGCATGAGGTCCCCAGGAAGATATGTTGGATGACCCTTAGGACAGGTTTCCTAATTTCGTTTAACTCCGCCGGTTGCAGGCCGAAGCAAGTCGGCAAGAGTTTGTTTAGAATTGGCTTGGGAGCAACGCGGGGAAGCAGCAGGCGTGCGCAAAGGGGCTAACGGCGCGGCGCCAGCAGCGTGAGGACAAGCGCGAGCGCCGCCGGCGCTGCTTGGATAAACAGGATCGTCGGTTTCGCCGTCGCCGCGCCGTAAACCCCGGCGACGATGACGCACAAAAGGAAAAAGACGATGACGTCGCGCCTGCGCGCGATCAGCCCCCATAAAAGACCTGCTGTAAGGAAGCCGTTATAGAGCCCCTGGTTCGCTGCAAGCACGGCTGTTTGCGCGGACTGCTCCGCTGTCATGGAGAAGACATCACGTCCGACCGGATGGTCCCAGAAAAACATTTCGAGCGCCAGAAACCCAAAATGCAGGGCGGAGACGATCAGAACGGCAAGCGTTGCTAGAATTCTCATTAAAGGGTTTCCCCGATCGTTTTGCGTCAACCTATCCGAAACCGGCGCTGGGCGCCATTTCAAGGGGCTCAGACAGAGAGGGGCTTGATATCCGGCGGAACCCATTCCCGGCGGGCCGTGACGGAAAATAAGAGGTCTTTGGTCCAGTGCTCAAACAGCCAGTCGCTTCTGCCAAAGCGCGTGGCGAACAGGCGATTGCACAAAACGTCCAACGCCGGCGCATCGGTCTGCTTTTCCAGAAATCCGCGCGCCACAATCAGCGACCCCTGGGTGATCGTCTCGTGGTAGCCTTCCGTATCGGAGTTAATCCCGCCTTTCGCCTCATTGTAGCGGCGGATCAGCCCGGGCATCTCGTGTTCGGGGTTGATCTCCGGATGGCGGTCCAAGATCCAGAACGTCGCCGCCCAGTGGGCGCCGTGCGTCCACTCCGGCTTCGGCAGCGAGAGGTCCAAAAACCCCTCTCCAATCCGCGCAATCTGCGCCTCGCTGGTATAATGATAGAGCGCTTTCATAGGATGATATCGTGGTTACTGGCGGGGACAGTAGACACAAACTGTTAGACTTGAAAAGAAGACACTGACTTGTCAGAAAAAATCGCATCATGAAAATTCAACAGATCGACGAGACAGTCCTTCGGCCTGAGTGGTTTAAAGACAATGACCGGAGCGCTGAGGATAATCTTGGGCCTCATGTGCTGATCATTGATAACTTTTACGAAGATCCCGACTATGTTCGTGACTTGGCCCTGACGCAAAACTACGTCCAATACTTGCCGCCGCTGGCGGAACAGGTTGGAGAAAGTCAGGCCGCCAAAGCAGAATTTCAGAATATGCAGGGACGATGGCATGCGACGGCGCTTCTGCGCTTCCGTGGACGGCCCGTGAAAAACCCGGTTGCAGGATTTCGTTATAATGAAGACAGCTTGCGCGTAAGGTTGGAGACTGTGCTAAACGAAAGTATCTGCCAGGATGCCTGGGCGTCTGCGGGTGACGGGTGGAACGGCGCCTTTCATCTGCGCAGCGGCGGATTTGCGCCAGTCTCGGTGCACCATCATTACAAGGAAGGGGATATTCCATCACGTGGGTGGAGCGGGGTTGTCTATCTTTCTCCCAACCCACCCGAAAATACAGGCACATCGATCTGGCTTGATCGCGAAACCGGGAAATGCATTGCTGCGAAGGGCGCTTTGTTCTCGAAGGACGCCGCACGATTCGAGTGCGTTCAAGAAATTGAAAATAAATACAACCGGCTCGTGCTTTTCAGGGAGAACGTTCTTCACAAAGCAGAAAACGGCTTTTGCGATGGTTGTTCGGCACGTTTGACGCAGACATTCTTTTTTCGATGTAAGCAAAAATCTGGCGATGTTTGCAGCTAGGCCAGATATTCAATATACATCAGCGCCCAATGGAGTTCTATGTGGTCGGCATTACTCGAAAAACCGACCGTTTCCGACAACGCTTTCTTGATGTCGTTGTCGGTGACCCCCTGCAACCCAAACAACATTCTGGAAAATGTTATCATTTCCGCTTCATTGGCGAAACGCCAGGGACATTCTTTGAAGCTGATATGAATGACTTGATTTGAAAACGGCAAGCTTTCCTTCCGATTGGAGAAGTAATTTCCATCGTGGCCGTATCCATTATACTGGCCGACAAACCCGTCTAGAAACTCGCTAACGCTTGAGTTCTCCCGAACATCAGCAATATGTAAGACGCCGCCGGGTTTTGCCGCGCGCAGCAGACGCGCGATAGCCGATTCATGATCCTCATAATGGTGCAACGCCGCCAAGCAAATAACGTCGTCAGCGGGCGGAATAGGCCAGCGGTCTTCCCAAGCGACAACGGGAATATCAGTAACGCCAAACGCATGAGTGATTTCCAATGGATGATATCTGCAACCTGGCGGCAGAAATTTCTTCAGGTATCCGCCGCCAGCCGGAACATCGACGACCACGGAATTTTTCCCGACGGCATTGGCCGCAAACAAGTTCTTGAATTCCGCATCGCGAGCATTCGGCGCCTGCTTCATGGCTTTATGATAAAGCTTGCCCCGATCATTAAAGATATCAGCATATTCGATGTTCACGAGCGCGTCTCTCCAGCTTTTCGCCACATTTCGGGATGCTTTACGTAATTGAAGAGTACGGCGCTGCTCCGCGCCAGCGTTTCATCCCACAAATCGTATTGCGGGTGGGTGTTTCTAAAAATATCCATCGCCGGGTTGGCCTCAAAAGGGACAATCACGCCATCGGTCCGGATGTGGCAATCAAGGCCACAAAAATCGAGACCAAGCATCGCATTGATTTCGTGCAGGCTCGTCATGGTGCGGGATGAGAGAACATTTTCAAAATTGTTCAACAATTGACGTTCATACGCGATTGTCTCATCATTCATGACGCGTGAGCCGGAGTGAACATTCCAGTTAGCTCCTGAAATCACGTGCCGGAGGAAAATTCTCTTGCCAATAAAAACGAAGCGATACTTTTTGAAGTATCCATTGTCCTTCGCACAGTCTTTAAATTCTATGAGATAGTAGGAGCGCCCGTCCAAGGCGAATTGATCCAGGGCCGCGCTATCGTCAGACGAAGTCAGCAACGCTATTTCTTGCCCGCCATGAACCCCTGCAGTGCGAAAAATGACCGGCGGTGAAAAGGCGTGGCTTTCCACTGCACTAAAAACGTCTTTGGAACTCTTTGGGTGAAAACGTATCGTGCGCGGCGGGCTCACATTTTGAAGACCAGAAAGCGCGTTCATCAGTCGATCCCGACGGCACCGGCTGACAGCGAGAGGATGATTGAAGACGCGCAAATCCGGGCGCAATGCCAGAAGTTTTATGGCTTGCTCGATCGCGGCGCTCGCGCCGTCGGAATCTGTTAGCGCAAATAAAACATGATCGTGCAGCCGATTCGCCAGTTCAGCATGATTTGGCGCACTGCCGCCGAGCCACAGCCAGTCGAAGTTGAACCCAATTGAAAACTCGCGTGCTGACAGGCCTTCAATCCAGTTCAAGATGCCGGGAACCGCAATCTCGATGCCGCTCCTGTCCGGGCGCAGAGCGGCAAATGCAGCTTGCGTGTCTGAAACGCCAGACAATATCGAAATATCCACCATACCGAGTTCAATCTGCAGCGCTGCCCAAGCCCCATCGACCTCAAAATGCAGGTTTTTCCGAGCCAATGAAAGCTATGCGTGCAGGGAAAGGCCGAGGGATGAAATCAAATTCTTGATTTTCGTGACCAGCGCCACAATACATAGTCGGCCAGATGGTCGGACGGCCGCCGGCGGCGTTACGCTGCGGGAGGAAAGTCCGGGCTCCATGGAGACAAGGCGCCGGGTAACGCCCGGCCGGGCTTCTCAGCAATGAGCGGCTTGAGGGATAGCGCCACAGAGAACGAACCGCCTCGCTTTGCGGGGTAAGGGTGAAAAGGTGCGGTAAGAGCGCACCGCCCCGTGGGTGACCAAGGGGGCAGGGTAAACCTTACGGGCTGAAAGGTCAAATAAGTGCAG
>JBCBSY010000079.1:0-7366 GCA_039818925.1 Pseudomonadota bacterium
GGCCGCTCTTTCTTCGCTCGGCGTAACCGCGCGCGAATATCAAACGCTCGGCGCCCTCGCGGATGGGTTGACCAACAAGGAAATTGCGCGGCGCTTTGATGTCTCTCCCAACACCGTCAAAACGCAGGTTGCGAGCCTGTTTGAAAAACTTGGCGTCTCGCGGCGCACGCAGGCGATTCAAAAAGCAAGAGAACTCGGTCTTATTCCGTGAATGCTCTTTAAGCAGTTGATATTGTTGATTTCACCCTTTTAGGTGATGGCGCATCACAGCGGAACGCGCAAAAACTGGCCACGACATAAATCAAAAAGGGAGAGCGTTATGGGGAGTCCGGTCATCCGGTTTGACATTGGCTGCAAAGACAAGGCGCGCACCGTTGCATTCTACGAAAAGGTGTTCGGCTGGTCGGCCAGCGAGGCGCCGTTCAACACCGAAATCACCACAGGCGGCGGCAAGGGCATCGACGGCGCAATCACGGCTTTGGGTCACGAACCGCACAACTATGTGATGATTTACATGGAAGTTCCGGACATTGGCGCCGCTTGCGACACTATTAAGACCGAAGGCGGCAATATCAGCATCGGTCCGGTCGAAATTCCGGGCGATCAGGGAAAATTCGCGTGGTTCACCGACCCAGAAGGAAACCAGCTGGCGATTTTTGAACCGCCTGCAACGGCTTAAAAGGGGGCTCTTTCATGCTCAAAATCGCACTCGTCTACGGCGCCATTTCCGGGATTGTCGTTATCTCCATCATGACGCTTGGCATGAGCCTGGGCAGTGAAGGGCAGGCCGATTTCGCCGGCTCGCAGGTTTTTGGCTATCTCGTCATGCTGGTCGCGTTGATGATGATTTTCATCGGCGTTAAGCGCTATCGCGATCAAAGTCTCGGCGGCGTGATCAAATTCGGACCAGCACTTGGTCTCGGCCTAGCAATCGCCGCTGTTGCCGGCGTTTTCTATGTGATCGGCTGGGAGATTTTCCTCGCCGTCACGGATTACGCGTTCATCAATGATTATCGCGACAGCCTGATCGCGACCAAGGAAAAGGCGGGGGTCACCGGGGCGGAGCTTGAAAAGGTCGTCAGCGACATGACGGCGATGATGGAAAACTATCGCAACCCCTTATTCCGTATACCCATTACATTTCTGGAGATATTTCCGGTCGGGATCGTAATCGCGCTTGTCTCTGCCGCAATCTTGCGCAACCCCAAGGCTTTTCCGGCACGCGGGTAGAGCATTGTTTTTGATGGTATAATTCTGTCAGGCGTTGCCTGGCTAACGGCTGCGCGCATTGTCGAGCACCGTTCGCAGCCGCGTCAGTTCTTTCAGGATGTCGCGCCAATTCGCGCCGGGCGTGCCCGCGATCAACTCATCAATTCCGGGCCCAACTGCTTTTACGGCGCCGTCTCGCGCCGCACGGCCCGCCCGCGTGACCTTCACACGCTTGATGCGTCGGTCATCCGGATCCGGAATAAATTCAATGAAACCCTTCGCTTCTAGTTTCTTTACTGTGGAAGACATGGTTGGTTGCGCCACCAGCATGGCGTTCGCAATCTCGCCAATGGTCTCCCGCGTGTCGAGGCGCAACAAATGGTTGAGCACGCCGAATTGAGCGAGCGTCAGCGTGCCCGGCATCCTTCGTTCAAACTCACGATCCGCCAGATTGGCGATGATTGAGATTTCCGTCATGACCTTGAACAGCGCCGGATCGCCCGGCAGTCCGGCTTCTATCAGCTCTTTGCGCTTAGGCATCGACGCGCACAATCCTGGTTTGCATGGGCCAGCGCGGGGCCGGGGGCGGCGCTTTTGCATAGCCAAATCGAAAGAGCCCCTGTACGCGCCCGCTTGTCTCGTCCGTAGGGACCGCGAAGCCCGTAAAGTCATGAATTTCCTCAAATTTTTCAGCCATTTCCGGAAACTCTTGTAGCGGCTGACTGAGCGGCTGCATCGCAAGTCCCGCCCTTGTCGCCGCTTGATGCAAGCGCACCCATCCACCGCCGACGCGCAATTGATCCCGTCGGGAATTCGCCGCGGTCGACAACCACCCAAAGGCCATCGCACTATCGATGAGGCTATTGTAGTATTTTCGGGCTTCGTCATAGGCGCGCGATGATGGATCATTCATCTGTATACGGTTCATTACCCCGACAAGGCTTAAACTTTCAATCACCGGACCGCTTAGCGAAATGCCGTCCGGGTTTTCGTTTATTTCTTTTTCTCCGATACGCGTAAGCGCCGTTGATTCCTTGTGCGTCGCCTGTGTCGCCATCTCAATTTCCCACGCTTCGCGGCATAGGCTTTTCAACGCTTCGCCGTTAACGGGATCATTCACCCACTCAAACTCACCGTCTTCCGAGCGCAAAACCTGATCCAGCAAGCTCAGTGTTTCATTCGCAATTGGCCGTTTCTGATCAAATCGAACACGCGACGTGCGCCGGTCAAGGATTGTGTCGAATAACGGGTCTTTTGGCGCACCGCCCGCTTCAACAAACTTCACCGAAGCGACCGGACGCGCGTCCAAAACTGGCCACGGTTCGCCCTCGGGAAACGTTGTTATTCTGAGCCCGTAGCCCTCTTCCGCCGCCGCCTGACGCAATAACTCCAGAAAGGCGCCCAACCCGATCACAACCTGCCGGTTCGGCGGGTCCGTATGCGGCAAAAGCCGGTCCAGATCACAAAATAGCGTCAACGCATCGGCCGCGGCTTCCAGGCGCACCAGCCAGGGCTGCCGGTTATGGGGACTGGGAGCGAGAACGGCGTAGGAAAGCGCATTCAGCCGAGGGTCCTCAAATCGCTTTCCGGCCGTCCGCCAAGGCGCCCTTGCTCCCCGCAAGTCCGAATGCAGTACAGACCCGAGACCGGCACCAACAAGAACAACCCCAGCCCCGCCAGTCATCAACAACAAACGTCTTGTCAGCATGGGCCGCCTCCTGTGAAAAATAGCATAGGCAGCTATTATATTGATGTCTATATATTTTGGCGGCGGCTCTTATGTTTTCCCGCAAAGAAAAAGCGCCGCGAGAATTCTCGCGGCGCTGACACCGGCGCTCCTTTTGATGAATAGCCGGCGGCGTTTACGCCTAGTTTTTGGCAACCTGGCGTTTGAAACTTGACTTAATGCCTTGCTTGCGCGCGACAGAATCCCAGCAAGACTCAAAACGGGTGCTGCCTTGAATAGCTGCCGAAAACCGCTCTGCGGCTGTCATTGCGGCTTGTTCATTTCCAGAAGACAGGGCTTCACCGAGTGCGTTATACCGCGCGACAAGAACATCAATACGACGCAAACCTTGCGACCCATACTCCCCGCAATCGCCATAGCGGTTTGCAGTTATGCGCAGCCAGTCATCGTCCACATCGGAAAATGCGCCTTGGACATAGTTCTCTTGAATCTTCGAATAATCGGCATAGGCTGCGCCACCTAGCGCGACTGCGCCGGCGACAGCAATCAGGGCTGTCTTTTTCATTGGGTTTCTCCTTTTACATCCAACGTTTTACAACACCAGTCTGCTTCCTGTGCGATGCTCGCGCAAGAATAATCTGTATGCAGACGGGTTACATCCGTAACGCTAAATAAAGGAGAAAAATCGCGCAACAACGATTCGGTGAACCGGTGCTATTAGACGTCGAATCCCAATTTGATGCGACGAAGCGTTTTCTTGCTTTTTATGTGACAGTTTTCTGAATAAGAACTCAAAACGCCCAATGCTGGTCACGCACTCTTGCAGTCACTATGGATAAACCTACTACAAAACTTGGGTTTTATGCGGCCCCAACGCGAAATATGGCGTCCCTGAGCCGATCATTTATGTATTCATCGAGTCAAAGAAGTCCCGGTTGGTCTTGGTCTGTTTCAGCTTATCAATCAGGAATTCAATCGCATCAGAAACCCCCATGGGTGAGAGAATCCGGCGCAAAACGAAGATCTTCTGCATGTCGCCTTTTGGCGTAATAAGGTCTTCCTTCCGCGTTCCGGACTTGGCGATATCAATCGCCGGGTAAACCCGCTTGTCCGCGACCTTGCGATCGAGAATGATTTCTGCGTTGCCGGTTCCTTTGAATTCTTCAAAGATCACCTCATCCATTTTCGAGCCCGTTTCGATCAGCGCGGTGGCGATGATGGTGAGCGACCCGCCTTCTTCGATGTTGCGCGCAGCGCCGAAAAACCGTTTGGGGCGTTGCAGCGCATTGGCGTCGACGCCGCCAGTCAAGACCTTCCCGGATGACGGCACCACCGTGTTGTAGGCGCGCCCGAGCCGGGTGATGGAATCCAGCAAAATGACCACGTCCCGGCCATGTTCCACCAGGCGCTTGGCTTTCTCGATCACCATCTCTGCAACCTGAACGTGGCGTGTCGCCGGCTCATCGAAAGTTGACGAAACAACCTCGCCCTTCACCGAACGTTGCATGTCGGTCACCTCTTCCGGTCGCTCATCGATCAACAAGACAATCAGATAGGCTTCCGGGTGGTTCGCAGCGACCGCGTGGGCGATATTCTGCAGAATGACCGTTTTGCCGGTCCGCGGCGGGGCCGTGATCAGCGCCCGCTGACCTTTCCCAAGCGGCGCGACAAGGTCGATGACGCGCGCGGTGAGATCCTTTGTTTTCTCATCATCGACTTCCATTTTGAGCCGTTCATCCGGATAGAGCGGCGTCAAATTGTCGAAATGCACTTTGTGACGCGCTTTTTCGGGTTCTTCGAAGTTGATGGAATGAACCTTCAAAAGCGCAAAATAGCGCTCTCCATCTTTCGGGCTGCGAATTTCCCCTTGCACCGTGTCACCTGTGCGGAGAGCAAAGCGGCGGATCTGGTTGGGTGAAACGTAAATATCGTCCGGCCCGGCGAGGTAGTTCGCGTCGGGCGAGCGCAGAAAACCAAATCCGTCAGGCAAAACCTCCAATACGCCGCCGCCATGAATTTCTACGTCATGGTCCGCCAGCTCTTTCAGGATCGCGAACAGCATATCCTGCTTGCGCATGGTGGAGGCGTTCTCGACCTCCAGTTCCTCGGCGAACGCCAGAAGCTCGGCCGGTGTTTTTTCTTTCAGCTCATCGAGCGTCATGGTCTTGGGAAGCATCGCAAATAGCCTCAATTGGAGTTCAGCGCACAGGGAGGCCCCTATGGCGCAGCAAACGACAACAATGAAAACGGGTTGCGCGCGAGGCGGCGGATTTACCGGGCGGCGCAAAAAGGGAAAGTTTCATTCAGATATAAAGGCTCATTTCGTGACGTCAATCATCTTCGCAATGAAGTCCTTTGAAGACCCTGCCCTTAAGGCGCTTTTTACCTGAGAACGGTTAATTGGCGCTTCAGGAGGGCGAAATGGCGTCAGGGGCATTCCGATTCGCGATTGCTTTCTTTGCAATGGTGTTTTCCGCGAGCTGCGGGAAAGAGCGCAATCAGTTCACCATCCTCGATGCGGCGGCGGTTTATGAGTCGGATCGCGCCGTCTTCGCGTCAATCCGAACTGTTTATCCCGGGCCATACCAAGATTTCACGCGTATCCCGAATAGAAATCCTGAAGAAGAGACCCGGTTTGACCGGGATTTCTTCAGGCAATTGCGGGATCAAATTCCGGTTGAATTTATAGATTTCTTCCCGATTGGGAGTACTGGCGCAGATGAAATTAACGTTGTCCTGAAACGTTACCAACATGGCGATACATGGAATACGGTCAGCCTCATCTATTTCGGCATGGAGCTGACCTTAAGCGACGAGCATGGCGACATGCGCATGTTCAAGGACTGCGATGAAAAGGCGCTTGCATGGGTGGAAACACCGCCACGTGCCGCATTCTGCCGACTCAATAGCAATTGGTACGCGTTTCAAAGGGTGGAGTAGAGGTTCCGGGACTACTGGAACGGTTTAACGATTACCATAATCACGATGACGATCAGCGCGATAAAGGGGGCTTCGTTCATAATCCGCCAGAATTTTTCTGTTCGCGGTCGTTCGCCATTTTCAAACTTTCGCCGTTCCGCCGCGTAAAACCCGTGAACGCCTGAAATCACAACGACAAAAGCCAGCTTCACATGAAACCACGGCGAGGCAAGAAACTGCGGACTCGCAATAAGCATGAGGATTCCCAGAACCCAGACCAGCACCATGGCCGGGTTCATAATTCCTTTCAGCAGGCGGCGCTGCATCTGAATAAAATAACGTTCAGCCTCACCGCCCCGTTCCGCCTGGTGATGATAGATGAAAAGCCGCGGCAGATACATCATGCCCGCCATCCAGGCGATCACCATGATTAAGTGCGCTGCTTTCAGCCACAGATAGATGCCTGATAAAAACGCCGCCATTACCCTGCTGCTCTTATCTGCTTTACCAACTCAGCGACATGTTCGGGTGGGGTTTTGGGCGTGAATCCATGGCCGAGATTAAACACATACGGCACGTCATGAAAGAGTTTGAGATATGTGTCTGCGGCTTTCCGCATGGGCTCTCCGCCAGAAACGACAATAAGCGGATCGAGCCCGCCCTGAACGACCGTGTGACCCGAGAGATGCGCCCGCGCCCATGCCGGGTCCATCGCATAATCAATCCCGAAACCATCGCAGGCGGGCAACAGAGCATATTCCAATGCTTTTTCGCCGACCCCTTTCGGAAAAAGAATAACCGGCGTTCCGGGGCGTTTTTCCTTTACGGCCCGTGCAATTTTATCGAGCGGGCGGACGGACACCATGTCCAGGACAGACCAAGGCAAGCCGGCCGCCCAAGTGTCGAAAAGCTGGACCGCGTCCACCCCGGCATCGATCTGCGCGATCAGATATTCGATCGTTTTCTCGGTGAGAATGTCAATCAGCCCTTCAATGAGGCTGGGTTGCTCATAAAACAGCTGACGTAGCGCCGCCGGGTCTTTCATTGGACCGCCGGCCAACATGTAAGTTGCAACAGTCCATGGCGCCCCCGCAAAGCCGATCAGCGCTTTGTCAGGGTCAAGCGCCTTACGGGTTCGCTCCACGGTGTCGAAAACGGGCCCTAAGGGCTCCACCACATCGCGCGCGCGATAATTATCAAGGTCCGCAAGACTAGCGACGGGCTCGAGCTTTGGTCCTTCATTCTCAACGAAACTCAGCTTTTGCCCAAGCGCATGCGGGATCAAGAGAATATCCGCAAAAAGGATCGCTGCATCGAGATCATATCGGCGGATAGGCTGGATCGTTACCTCGGAGGCAAGTTCGGAATTAAAGCACAGGTCCAGAAACGAGCCTGCCTGCGCCCGCAGTTCGCGATACTCCGGAAGATAGCGCCCTGCCTGCCGCATGAACCAGACGGGGGGCGATGAAAACGTCTCACCTGCAAGCGTTTTCAAGAATTTGGAATGTCTGGCCATAGAGAAACTTATCCTTCTTAACTTTCTATAAAGGA
>JBCBSY010000080.1:0-7355 GCA_039818925.1 Pseudomonadota bacterium
CCAGATTAGCATCGCGCTTGGCTTTGATCTCCAGCTTGCGCTGTTGCTTGCGCCGGAAGTCGGGATGCTCGCGAGGGGTCTGCTCCCAAACACCAGCTTTGTCGCCGGCGCCGACGCCTTCAAAAAAATCGCGCATCTCATCAAAACGGGCCTTGCCCGCAATCGCGGCGTTGACCACCTGGGCAAGCGATCCCGCCCCCGCAGGTCCCATCAATGGGCGCGCGGAAATAAGGTTGGTGAAATACAACGCAGGCGTGGCCGTCTCTTTCGCCTTTTGAACAACCGGCGTGGTGCCAATGGCGAGATCGGGTTTGAATTCTTCAAACGCCGCCAGGTCCTGTTCCAGAGATGCGCGATACTGAACGTGCACGCCCCGCGCCTCCAGCCACGCCCGATCATCATCGGACCAGGGCGTTTTCGGGCAGGCGGTGCCCACATATCGAACATCAGCACCGCTTTCGATCAACAATCGCGCCACCAGAAGTTCTGAGCCTTCATAGCCTGAAAGCGTAATGCGCCCTTTGATCGGCATTGATTGCAACGCGCCGGAGATGGCCGGCAACATGGCGCCTTTAGCGGCGTCGATTTTTGGTTGAGCAACATTGCACGCCTTGCCGATCGCCTCGAGCCATGCTGCTGTTCCATCGAGGCCCACAGGGGCGGACCCGACGATCGGGCGTTTTGCCGCTTCAAATTCTCGTATGGATGCAGTGTAAAACGGATGAATCGCCGCAACCGCCGCGCAGTCCAGCGCGGTGTAAAGCTCTCGCCATTCGCGTGTTGGAGCGACAGCGCCCGCTGCAAGCCCCATCGGCTCCAGCATTCGGCCAATGGTGATCGGGTCGACAGGAAACATTTCCCCGAGCATCGTGACCTTCGGCGCTTCGGCGTGGTCGTTTGCGGCGCGCTGAACGGGGCCCTGCTCTGCTTCTTCACGCGCATATCTAAGCATTGCGCCCGCGAGAACATCCTTTGCTTCGGCATGGGTTGGAACGCCAAAACCGGGAACGTCAATCCCGATGATGCGCACGCCGTTTATTTCATTCGGCAGCAAACGAAGCGGCACGCCGGATGCGGTCGGCACGCAAAGATTGGTAACGACAATGGCGTCGTATTTTGCCGGATCGGCGGTATTTTCAACCGCTTCTTTGATATCCTCAAACAGTTTGCCGGTAACGAGCGTTTCAGAATTAAACGGTACATACCCGACGCTGCGTTTTGCGCCATAAAAATGTGACGTGAATGTCAGCCCGTACACGCAGCAGGCGGAACCGGAGAGAATAGTCGCTGTGCGCCGCATCCGCAGTCCCACCCGCAGCGACCCGAAGGCCGGACACATGCTTTGTGGCTGATCATGCGGACCTTTTGGATAGTCTTTTGCATATTGATCGAGAACGTCGCTTTTGCCAGCCGCCTTCGCCGCGCGCAGCATTTCATCCGCGCCGGCATGACAACCCCTGCCGCTTTCAGGTGGATTGACTTGTTCAGCCGAGACCTCATCGCCGAGCATCACAGACGCATCGCCGACGTCATCATAAACGACCTCGCCGTCGCGATTTGGATGCTCACCGATGTCGATGCGTTCAGTCATTCCAGTTAGATTTCTTCGTAGACAACTTCGAGAGAGGGTTTTTCAACGGCGGTTTTTCCGCACATGTCAGCGATAGTTGCAGGCTCAAGCTCAAAATCTGCACCGGTTTCTTCAGCCGAGAACAATCCCAACAGTTCATCTTGCGATAGCGGCGTCGGATGTTTCGGCAGCGAGCCTGCAATATTGCGCGACAGCTCTTCGAACATCGCTCCCCAGCGGTCACCGGGCCTGCCGACAATTTGATAGTTGGCGCTTTTGCGGCGAATGTCGTCGTCAGCAGGAATCGCCGCGAGCAAGGGAATGCCGACCGCTTTCGCAAAAGCCTGCGCCTCGCCAGTGCCGTCATCCTTGTTGATCACAATACCAGCAACGCCGACATTCCCGCCAAGCTTGCGGAAATACTCCACAGCGGAGCAGACATTGTTAGCGACATAGAGTGACTGCAGATCATTCGACCCGACGACAATGACTTTCTGACACATGTCGCGCGCTATCGGCAGGCCAAACCCGCCACAGACGACATCGCCGAGAAAGTCGAGCAGAACGTAATCGAAATCCCATTCATGAAAGCCGAGTTTTTCGAGCAGCTCAAATCCGTGAATAATGCCGCGCCCGCCACAACCGCGACCGACCTCTGGCCCGCCAAGCTCCATGGCGTAAACCCCGTCACGCTTGAAGCAGACATCACCGATCTCGACTTCTTCGCCGGCGAGTTTTTTTGCGGTGGATGTTTGAATAATGGTTGGGCAAGCGCGCCCGCCAAACAAAAGAGAGGTCGTATCGCTTTTCGGATCACAACCGATGAGCAAAACTTTTTTTCCTTGCTGCGCCATCATGTAGCTTAAATTGGCCAGGGTGAAGCTTTTGCCGATCCCGCCCTTGCCGTAAATCGCGATGATTTGAGTTTCTTTTGTCGGCGGCGTTGTCGGAACAGGATCCGGTTCAATCGCAGCCTCAGCTTTTAGAGCTTCGTCGAACGCCGCCGCAGCGTCCTCTCGCCCCTTAAACTCCTCGCCGTCTAATGATTCAGTCACTCGCGCCTCTCCAATCAAGAACCATTTTCAGGCACGCCCCGTCTTCGAATGCGGTTTTATAAGCCTCGTGTGCGCGCGCAGCCTCAAATGTATGGGTGATTAATCCATCTAGAGACAACTTGCCGCTGGCAATCAGCGCCAATACAGCATCAAGATCATCGGCCTCCCATTCCGCTGCAACCCGGAAACGCGCCTCTTTCATAAAGGCAGGCGGAAAGGCGAAAGACGGGCGGCCCGTGTAAAATCCGGCAAGCACAATCTCGCCGCCACGGCTAACATGGCTGACAAGCGTATCGAAAATCTCACTGTCACCACTCACATCATAAATTGACCGGTAGTCTGAGCGGCCATCGCAATCAGGATCGAGAACCGCATAACCATCGCTATCGGCGCGATCCGGATTAATTTCCCAAACTACAGGCACTTGAGCGCCCATTGCGATTGTAATGCGCGCCAGCAATCGACCGAGAACTCCATGGCCAACGATCAAGTCGGGCGCTGCGCCGCCGATTATCGCATGATAAGCTGTCGCCGCCAGCGCGAGCAAAACACCATGCTGAGGCTCCGCGAGCGTAATTTGCCTCACCCGCTTGGCTGGTGCGATAATTCGCGATGCGGAAGCGCCAAATAATCCGTTTACTGAGGAATAGCAATTGGCGCCAGGCGCAAAGACCCTGCGTCCAATCCACTCAGGCTGCTCTTTCGCCCAGACGACGCGGCCAACCGCTTCGTATCCTGGCACAAGCGGATATCCCATCCCGGGAAAGGGCGGCATTTCCCCGGACCACAACAAGCGCTCAGTGCCAGTGCTGACGCCGCTCCATTCAACGTCAATGACCAGATCGGAAGGGTTCGGCGCCGTCAACTCTAGCGTTTTGAGGCCTAGCTTTTTATCGCCTTCAAAAACAACGGCTTGTGAAATGAGATCAGGCTCACAAGCCGGTTGATGAATGTGCGGCGGCAGTTTGGGATCAGCACCTATACGGGCTTGTGCAGCAGGGGCCACTTCCATCGTTGATGAAGGAATCTCCATGCTGTCATCTTAATTTGACAATTAAAAGTGTCAATCCAGATAGACAATTACTTTTGCCGATTTCATTGCTCTAAGCGCGTTGCGCCACGAGAATTTGGGTGAGTATGGGACGTCGGGTTTTCATGCTTCTGATCCGGCGAAATCCCACATCTCGCAGCAACTGGCTGATTTCATTGCGTGAACGCGGTCGGCCGCTTCCCATTGCCCAAAGGTAGAGGCCAAAATACGCGTCTCCCATGGGTTCTGCCCCAGGCGTTTCCGCCATGGGCTCCGCGATCATCAACGTTCCTTGATGCGGAAGCGCTTGCCAAATTGCGGACAATATTGATTCGGCCTGCATATCATCATGATCATGCAAAACACGGACTAACGATATAACATCCGCGCCTGTCGGCAGCGAGTCACTCAGAATATTACAGGCAACTGCTTGCGCGCGGTTCTCAAGTTCGTCCCTGGCGAATCGCCGCCGCGCCGCCGCCGCGACCGGCGGCAAATCGCAAAGCGTCAGCTTCAATTCCGGCGCCTTCTTCCCGACAGCACTGAGAAAGGCGCCGCTGCCGCCGCCGACATCCATCAAATGGGAATGACGCGTAAAGGAATAGGCCTGTAAAATTTCACTGACGATAAAGGCTTGCGTTTGCGCCATTAAGTCTGAGTAGAGACTGGAGTCAGAGGCGTTTCCAGCCTCATCACCGCCAACGCCCTCATAGTTCCAGAATGCAGCAAGCTTTGTCTTCGTGGAGCGTTCTCTCAATAACGCCACAGGATCACGCAAATCGTCATACAGGATCGCATGGTGTCGGATCATTTCCGTTACGGCCGCATTGCCCATTAGCGCCGCACCATGTTTGCCCAGACCAAACCGGCTTTGACTGTATCTTTCCAGTAGACCAAGGGACGCCGCCGCACGCACCAGACGTAGCGTTCCGTCAAGCGGCAAGTTGATTTTCGCCGATAATGCCTGCGTGCTCAGCGGTCCCTGTCGGAGACTCTCAAGCACACCCAGCACAACACAGGCATACAGAATTTGCGAATAAACAAACCCCGCTGTCATATCGAAAATGGCGCGCGCACGCCGCCTTGCAATAAACTGGGTCAAGGGAAAGGTTGCCGCCCAATCCTGAAAAGCGGGATTGGAAAGCACGTCATTGCGCCAGTTTAAGAGGCGATCACGAAGATTCATTCTTAGCCTTGCAGCCTTTTATGGAAGACCGGGGGGCAAATAGCAGCGCCGATAACAAAACAACACTGGAAACGGCCGGCGTCGCCAGGCCAAACCGCAAGGTGAGTCGCTTCGTCAACTTTTCGAACAGAAACTGAATCCCCTGTGGCCCCCGCCAAGGCCCAAAGGCGCGTTCGATCAATGCATCCGCATGCATCCGGTTATCCTTTTGCGTCACCCTATTTTGTCTATAATTCTTGTCAACTTGTGTTGACAGGCTAGCAATTAAAATTAGCGTCATACGGATGACCCGTACAAAACGAGTCGCTGTTGTCGGCGCCGGCGCAGGCGGTTTAGCCGCCGCCGCAATCCTATCACGGGATTTCGACGTATCGGTTTATGAACACGCGCCAACTCCAGGCGGTAAAATAAGACAAGCCGATCTCAACGGCGCGAAAATTGACGTTGGTCCCACTGTTTTCACCATGCGCTGGGTTTTTGAGGATATCTTCAACGCAGCCGGATCCGACTTCGCTACTGAAGTTTCAACGAACAAGCTGGAAATCCTAGCGCGCCATGGCTGGCGCGACGGTTCATCTCTGGATCTTTTTGCCGACAAACATCAGTCTGCTGAGGCGATCTCAGTCTTCGCAAGCCCCCGTGAAGCCAAAAACTTTCTAGCTTTTTGCGCCCGCACTGAAAAAATATACAATACTTTGCGCGACCCATTTATCTGCGCACAAACTCCCAGCTTATCCGGGCTGATCAAAAACCGTAACCCGCGCGCATTGCTTGACATCAGTCCGTTCACGACGCTGTGGCAGGCTTTATCACGGCAATTTCAGGACTCACGCCTGCGCCAGTTATTTGGACGTTACGCGACCTATTGCGGGTCTTCCCCATTCTCTTCGCCGGCAACGTTGATGTTAATCGCTCACGTGGAACAGGAAGGCGTATGGGCGGTCGAAGGCGGCATGCAGTCCGTTGCGATCGCACTTGCAAAGGCTGCGGAGAAAAACGGCGCGACTCTCCATTATCAAGCGAGCGTTAAAACGATTCTGACAAGCGGCGGACAGGTAAGCGGTGTGGAACTCGCGAACGGTGAACGCTTCGATACTGATTTTGTGGTGTTTAATGGCGACCCCTTTGCAATAGAGGAAGGCATGTTCGGGTCGGCTGCCAAGCGCGCAATCAAATTGCCGTCAACAGTTACGCGATCACAATCTGCGATGACCTGGGCTCTGGCGGCGGAGACAGACGGCTTTGATCTGTCAATGCACAATGTTTTCTTCTCTGATGATTATAAGTCGGAGTTTGATGCTGTGTTCACTCATCGGAAAATTCCGGAAACCCCGACCACCTATGTCTTTGCACCGGATTGCAAAGACGCCGACAACAACATCACTGCACCAGATCAACTTAAAAGACTGTTTTGTCTTATCAATGCACCGCCGACGGAAGATCCGAACGCTTTTGACGAACAGGAGACCGAACAATGCCGGCAAAGAATGCTAGACCACCTTCAGCAATGCGGCCTGACGATACATTCGGACGCGACGCCCATATCGGCGACGACACCGCAAGACTTCTCACGGATGTTTCCGGGATCCAGGGGCGCCCTATACGGCATGGCAAGCCACGGGTGGCAAGCGTCGTTCCAACGGCCGGGCGCACGGACGAAGCTCCCGGGGCTATACTTGGCGGGGGGCGGCGTTCATCCGGGACCCGGCGTGCCAATGGCGGCCCTCTCAGGGAAAGCAGCAGCAAAAGCGATCATGCAGGATTGCGGTTCGACATTGCAGTAACGCGCAACGGATACGCCTGGTGGTATATCGACGCCTTGAGCGACGACGGCGTCAATGGATTAACGATCATCGCCTTCATTGGCAGCGTCTTCTCGCCGTACTATGCATGGTCGAAACGGCGCAATCCCTTTGATCATTGCGCATTGAATGTTGCGCTTTACAGTCCAGGAAAAAATCGTTGGGCGATGACGGAGCGTGGAAGAGATTCAATTGAAATCAGTGAACGAAAATTTCAGCTGGGGGCCAGCGCGCTTCACTGGGATGGTCGATACTTAACAATCAAGATCAATGAAACGACAGCGCCCATTCCGAAGCCAGTCCGTGGTGAAGTCATTGTTGATACTAAATATTTTAATACAAAGTCTTTTTCAATTGACGATGCAGGGCGGCACCGATGGCGCCCGATTTCCCCCGCAGCACGAATAACAGCGCATTTTATCGATCCCGACCTGAAATGGTCAGGGCGCGGCTATCTCGATACAAATGATGGCGATGTTCCACTTGAAAAGACGTTTCGCTACTGGGACTGGTCCCGCGGCGGGCTTTCCTCCGGTGCAACGGCCATTCTTTACAACTGCGATTTATGGGATGGCGAGAAGCGGTCAATCGCGCTGAAAATCTCGGATACCGAATGCATTCAGGAAACCGTCCTTCCCGGGGAAATGGAACTGGCGCCGACAAAAGTCTGGCGCATAAAACGTCGCACGCGCGCTGACGCCGGGAGGCCGTC
>JBCBSY010000081.1:0-7274 GCA_039818925.1 Pseudomonadota bacterium
CGGTTCAATCCCGCTGGTCAGCGAAAGAATTTGCCGCAGCGTAATTTTCGATTTGTTCGGATCGCCTATCCATTCCGGCAGCGCCTCAACGGCCCGCTCGTCGAGACTGAGCAAGCCATCCTGCACCGCGGCGGCGGCGATAATGCCGGAGAAACTCTTCGTGCCGCTGGCCAGCGCCCAGGCGCTGTCCGGTCCGCCGCCATTGGGATAGCTTTCGTGAATAATCTCGCCGTTCTGGATGACCACGAGCGAAACGCCGCCCTTTTCTGCATTGTAGTCGGCTGCTTCAGGAATGCCTGCCCAAGCACGCTCCCACATCAAAGCCAGCAGCAATGTGAAAAAGAGAAATCGCGTCATCGATGGGCTCCTTGTGCGGGGCTGATCCATTATTATACGAAGAAGGTCGGGCAATCCGTCGAAAAAAATGCGTCTGGATCTTTATCTTGTAGAAATGGGTTTGGCGGAAAGCCGGGCGCGCGCGCAAGCCGCGATCGCCGCCGGCTTGGTCCGCGTCAATGAGAAGCCGGCGTTGAAAGCCTCTACAAAAATCGCCGCGGGTGATGAGGTTTGCGTCGCCGGAGCGGCGCATCCTTTTGTGTCGCGCGGGGGTGTGAAACTCGACGCCGCTTTGCGCACCTTTGAGATCGATCCTGCGGGAAAAATCTGTCTCGATCTGGGCGCTTCGACCGGCGGATTTTCAGATGTTTTGCTGCGTGCAGACGCGGCGAAACTATACGCCGTTGATGTCGGGCGCGGACAGTTGCATGAAAAAATCTTGAATGATGCGCGTGTGATCAACCTTGAGCAGACGCACGCCAAGGAGTTGTCGCCCGCTCTCATTCCTGACCTGATTGATATCATCGTCTGTGATGTCAGCTTCATTAGCCTGAAAAAAGCGCTTCCTTTCGCGATGGCGCTCGCCGCGCCCGGTGCGGCACTGGCGGCGCTGATCAAGCCGCAATTTGAAGTTGGGCGTGTTGGTTTGGGAAAGGGCGGGATCGTAAAGGAGGGATTGGCTGCCCCCGTCATTCTCGACATCGAACGGTGGTTGGGTGCCACTGGATGGTATGTGAAAGGCGTTATCGACAGCCCCATCACGGGCGGCGACGGCAACAAGGAATTTTTGATTGGCGCGACAAAAACAGCGTAGGCGACCGGCAAAGAAGCAGCCGCCTGTAACACTGGCAGAGGCCCGCATCGAAAACATCGGCGCGCGGGGCGACGGCGTCGCCATCGTTGATGAAAAGCCGGTCTATGCGCCATTGACGGCGCCAGGAGACGAGGTGCGGCTTTCCTGTCGCGGTGATCGTGGCGTGCTTGAAGAAATCCTGAAGCCCAGCCCCCATCGCGCCGCGCCGCCGTGCCGTTATTTCGGGAATTGCGGCGGCTGCGCATTGCAGCACGTGACGGATGATTTCTATCGCGACTGGAAGCGCCAGCTTGTGATCGATGCGCTGTCGCGAGAAGGATTTGACGAGAACATTGTGGCGCCGATGGTTTTTTGTCCGCCGGCCTCGCGGCGGCGTGCGCGGTTTGCGGTCAGGCGAACGTCTGCGGGAATCGTTTTCGGTTTCAATGCGCGCGCATCCCTGACCGTCATTGACGTTGATGATTGCGCGGTTTTAGCGCCGGACCTCAACGCCTTGCTGCCACGCTTTCGTGCTCTCGCCGCTGCAACGCCGCATCAATGGCGCCGTTTCGATATGGCGGTGACGCTGTGTGACAATGGCGTCGATATCGAATTCGTTGGCGATGATGCGGCGGATGATCTGACCGGGGCCGAGCGTCTTTCTCTGACGGACATGGCGCGGGAAGCCGGCGTGATCCGGCTCTGTGTTGACGGCGCCCCGGTGGTTTCTTTTGACACGCCCATTGTCGCGTTTGGCGGCATTGCTGTGGCGCCCCCGCCCGGCGGTTTTTTACAGGCAAGCCAGGCGGGCGAGGATGCGCTCGTTCGCTTTGTAACAAGTCACGTGAAGTCCGCCGCCAAGATCGCGGACCTGTTCAGTGGTTGCGGGACGTTCACTTTTCCCATGTCTGCTCACAGTGCGGTGCATGCGGTCGATGGGGCAGGAGAGGCGATATCCGCCCTGGAAATAGCAGCGCGCAACCCGGCGCTGCGCCATCCCGTGACAGCTGCGCGGCGGAACCTTTTCGACCGGCCTCTCACCGTTGAGGAGCTGGCGTCGTTTGACGCAGTGGTGTTCGACCCCCCGCGGGCGGGCGCCCGGGCGCAAGCCACAGAGTTGGCGCAATCAAATGTTCCAACAATTGTCGGGGTTTCGTGCAATCCGGCGAGTTTCGCCAGAGATGCAAGTATTCTGCGTGCTGGCGGCTACGTCCTGTCGCAGGTTTTGCCTGTTGATCAGTTCGTTTATGCTCCCCACGTGGAAATCGCCGGGGTGTTTCAGAAGGAATAGACAATGGCGCTGGCTGACTTGACGCCGCTCAATGGAATGATCGTAAAAAGCGCCAAACGCGCCGCCTACAGCGCAGCGCAGGCGGCGCGCGTGCTCTGGTACACTGGCCATTACGCTTATGGCCGTCGTTTAATGGGGCCGCTCACCGACCCGGGCGATGCACCTTATGCTGAAGAATTTGGACCACTGGATCGGACGCGTCTGAAGACGTCTTTTCGCGAGCTTTTCCAGCGGGACTGGAAGAATATCGAAACCGGCCGGTACAAATTACCGGCGGAGGTGCGCCGCCCGCCGTCATTCTCAAGATTATGGCGCGAAAGCCGGGATTATTTTCTGGATGCGCGCAAAGTGGCGCGCCGCAAAGCTGACCGCACGCATTCTGAAGTCCTGACGCAAGCGCATCGGGAGCAATATCCGCGTTACTATCTTCAAAATTTTCATTACCAGACCGATGGCTGGCTCAGCGATGCGTCCGCCGCCCGCTATGACATGCAGGTTGAGACGCTGTTCACGGGCTCTGCTGCGCCCATGCGCCGCCAGGCCTTGCCGTTTATCGGCGACGCGCTGGCAGGGACGGATGCGGGATCTGTATCCATGTTGGATATGGGATGCGGCGGCGGCGGCTTCCTGGCGGAAGTGAAGCACAACTGGCCGATGCTGTCGGTGACCGCGCTGGACCTTTCGCCGGCTTATCTTGGCAAAGCGCAAATAAAGCTCGGATCGTGGAAGGACGTTTCGTTTGTTCAAAAACCCGCAGAGGACACGGGGCTGCCCGACGCCTCTTTTGACATCATCAGCGCGGTGTACCTGTTTCACGAGCTGCCGCCGAAAGTGCGCAAGAGTGTGGCCGCCGAAGCGGCGAGGCTGTTAAAGCCGGGCGGTGTTTTCGTGCTGGCGGACACCATTCAATATGGCGATGAGCCGGGCTTTGATATCTTGCTGGAGAATTTCCCGCGCGGGTTCCACGAGCCTTATTATGACAGTTTTTGCCGGCTGGACCTGGCGGCGCTGTTCTCTGAAGCGGGCTTTGAGAAAATCGATGAAACCGTGGCGTTTTTGACCAAGGTCACGGCGTTTCAGAAGCCGGACTAACCAGAACTCGATCGAGAAAGGCGTCGATATCCGCGGCGGTTTCATCCGGCGCCTCTTCCATCGGCAGGTGGCCGATGCCGTCATAGATCACCACATCCGCATTGGGCAGGCGTTCATCAAAGGTTTGCGCGGCGCTGACGTAAATGAGCTGATCCTCCGCGCCCCAAATGACGAGCGTCGGCGCGGTGATGGATTGGATCTGATCCGCATATTGCGGCTCGTGTTCGACGGTTGCGCGCGCCGCCGCCGCTTTCCGGTTTCCGGGAAGACGCAATAATTCCCAATACCGGTCGATGACATCTTCAGTAATGACGGACTTTACAGAGACCGATTGCAAGGCGGATCGCTTGACCGCAGCGCGCGGCGTAAAGTGCTGCATCAGGAAACGCCCGACCGGGTTTTGCAACAGCCTGAAGCCGAGATTGAGAGGGGGATTGGTCTCGCCTTCGCGCAGAGGCATGCCCGAGGCGTCGAGGAGCAACAAAGCATCGATTTTTTGCGGGTTCGCCAGTGCGTATCGCCAGGAAATCCAACCGCCCATGGAGTTCCCGCCAAGCACAAACCGGTCAAGCGCCAATTCCTCCGCCACCAGATCAAGCGCCTCCGCCATGCCGGCAAATGAGTAGTCATGATCGGTGTTTGGTCCTGTCAGGCCGTGACCGGGTTGGGTGTAGGTGATGATGCGATACTCATCGCCAAGCCGTTCAACTAATGGCTCCCAAGTATGCAGGGACGCCGCTGTCCCGTGAACAAGCACGATCGGAACGCCGTCCGGGTTGCCCTGGTCGCGATAGTGAACGCGCAGCCCGTCTGCGCCCTTAGCGAAGTGAGAATGCTCGTTTGTGTATTTTACCTGCATGGCCGCAGGGTCGGTATCCGGCGTGCGCAGGAAGTACAAAGCGGCGGCGATGAGCGCCAAGGCGATAATGAACAGATTTCGCATATGCGTTTGTTTAGCGGCATAGCGAAAGTGACGAAACTCAATTTTGCAGTTCAATTCGCACGATGCATCTGGCGCGATTACGTAAAAAAGACAGTCTGCACCGCCCCTTATTTCGGCCTGTCACCCGCATTGCGCCCGATGAAGAAGCGCGTGATCGGCAAGGACCAGCGCCATCATGGCGGCGCCGACCGGTACGCCCCGGATGCCGACACATGGATCGTGGCGGCCCTTGGTTTGAATGGTGGTTTCTTCTCCCTGGGCGGTGATTGTGCGCCGCGGCGTCAAGATCGACGATGTTGGCTTAACGGAAAACCGGACGACAATGTCCTGGCCCGTGGATATGCCGCCAAGAACGCCGCCAGCCTGATTGGTCAGAAAATGCGGTTTGCCGTCCCGCATACGGATTTCGTCGGCGTTTTCCTCACCGGTCAATGCCGCCGCTTCCATCCCGGCGCCGATTTCCACCCCTTTAACTGCATTGATCGACATCATCCCAGCCGCAAGGTCGGCATCGAGTTTGCCATAGACCGGCGCGCCGAGACCTGCAGGAACGCCCGAGGCGACAACCTCGATGATCGCACCGAAGGAAGAGCCGGCTTTTCGGGCTTCATCGAGTTTGTCCGCCCACAGATCAGCTGCTGCAGCGTCTGCGCACCAGAACGGGTTTTTGTCGACAGTCTTCCAGTCAAACTGATCGCGATCAATTTTGTAGGGACCCATCTGCACCAAGGAGGCGCGGATCCACACGGCATCCCCAAGCACACGTTCCAGCGCTTTTTGCGCGACAACACCGGCCGCGACTCGTGCGGCCGTTTCGCGGGCGGAGGAGCGGCCACCGCCGCGATAATCGCGAAAGCCATATTTGGCGTCATAGGTGAAGTCCGCATGGCCGGGCCGGTATTTGTCGCGAATGTCCGCATAGTCTTTTGAGCGCTGATCAACATTCTCAATCATCAGGCTGATCGGTGCGCCAGTGGTCAGCGGGCCCTCTGTGCGATCGTCTTCAAAAACGCCGGAGAGAATCTTCACCTTGTCTGGCTCTTTGCGCTGGGTGACGAATTTCGAGGTCCCCGGACGGCGCTTGTCCAGCGCTTCCTGGATGTCTTCGGCGCGCAGGATGATCCCTGGCGGACAGCCGTCAATCACGACGCCAAGCGCTGGCCCATGGGATTCGCCCCATGTGGTGAACCGGAAAGCTCTGCCGAAACTGTTGTAAGACATTGTTGATCCGTATTAAGCGGTGATGTTCCGCGGTTGTTTTGTGTTTATAACCGCATTTGCTTGCGAATTCCCTCCTTTTATGGAGCCTCAGGAGCGTTCATGTCAGACCTTATCCCGCAGAGCCCAAGCGAAGAAGCCTACGCAGTCGATGAAGACCAGGGCGAAGTGTTCACGATTGACGACCCGGTTGCTTTATTCGCCGAATGGCTAACGCTTGCGGGCAAAAAAGAGCCCAATGATCCGAACGCCATGGCCCTTGCGACCGTTGATGAAAGCGGCATGCCGGATGTGCGCATGGTGCTGTTGAAGGATATCGACGCCTGCGGTCTCACCTTTTACACCAATACGCAGAGCGCGAAGGGGCGCCAGCTGGGCGCTAATCCGAAAGCCGCAATTGTCTTTCACTGGAAATCAATCCGACGTCAGGTGCGTTTTCGCGGCGACATAGAGCCGGTAAGCCCGGAAGAGGCGGATGCATATTTCGCCACGAGAGCGCGCGGCGCACGAATTGGCGCTCACGCGTCCGCGCAATCGCGCCCGCTGGAAAGCAAGTTCGCCCTTGAAAAGCAGGTGGCGTCAAAGACTGCAAAATTCGGGCTCGGCGAAATCCCGCGCCCGGATCACTGGTCCGGCTACAGATTAATACCGAATCAGATCGAATTCTGGGTCAACCGCCCGTTCCGGCTGCATGAACGCCTGCAATATGACCGAAAAGGCGGCGGCTGGACAAAGCAGCGGCTTTATCCATGACTGCCCGGCGCGCGCCGGATATCAGGCGCCGGATCTGGGCATTCACCCGCAATTTCCAATCTCGGCGCTTTGGTTTATAGATCAAACATCGTTTATCGCGCGGGAGAGGTTATGCACATCATCATCGCCATTCTCGGCGCCTTGGCGGCCGCGTTCTGGGCGTTCACCCGTTTTGTTAACGCCGCCAATGAAGGCCGCGACGCTGTTCGCGACGTTAAGGGCGTCATTCGGCGCGGCAAATGGAACCGGCGCGTCGACCAGCGCCTCATCGAAAACTTGTCCGACCCGCGCGAAGCCGCTGCGGTTCTCCTCTATCAGGTGGCGGCCTATGATGGCGCAGTTACAGACCGTCAGCAGGCGCAGATCATCGCTGATATGCAGAATGTTTTCGAAACCGATGATGAAACCGCGCTTGGGCTCTATGCTTTCGGCCGCATGGCGGTCGGTGAGATCAACGACGCCGGCAACAATGTACGCAAAATTTTGAAGCCGGTTGCGCAAGTCTGCACTGACGCGGAAAAAGGGCGCCTCGTGGAGCTGCTTGAGCGTACGGCCGAAATTGAAGGCGCGCCGACAGATATTCAGCGCCGTCTGATTGCGGAAGCACGAAGGGTTTTGCTGAGCGAATAGGTCCAAGCGGGACGTCGCAGCATACGCCACGCCGGGAGGTGGACGATGTCGCAAACAAGCAACCAGATCGCGATCAATCCTGTGACCGTCGGAGATTTATCGGGCATTATCGGGCAGGGGTTCGCTGATTTTCGCCAGGCGCCGATATACGGACTTTGTTTCAGTCTGTTTTTTGCGCTTGCTGGCTGGCTGCTCGTCACGCTTTTGTTTCTGCTTGG
>JBCBSY010000082.1:0-7194 GCA_039818925.1 Pseudomonadota bacterium
CGGCGCTTTCAGCCTTCCTAAATATCGATGTTCACGAGTAACTTTTTCGCCGCTTCAACATCGCTTTCGGGAACCAGAACCTTAACCGGCTGAACCCCGACGCCACCATCGGAAGAATCCCATCCGGCGACTACACAATAAATATCATTTGCCTTCAGGATACTTTCGGCAACAGAGATAGCGCCGAGATTTCGCGTCACTACTACCGGACGAAGCGCCATTTACTCAGCCGCCGGCAGCGCGACTGTCGCTGTCGCCATGGCTGAAATGCCTTCGCCGCGGCCGGTGAAGCCGAGTTGCTCCGTAGTTGTCGCTTTGACGGAAATTCGGCGCTCTTCGATGTTGAGAATAAGCGACAACGCCGCCCGCATTCTGTCGCGATGCGGGCCGATTTTCGGCGCTTCGCAGATCAGCGTGACGTCGCAATGCGTAATCTGTCCTTTGTGCGAAACGACAAGGTCGCGCGCCTTTTCCAGAAAGACGTGACTTGGCGCGCCCTTCCATTTTGGCTCTGACGGCGGAAAGTGATCGCCAATATCGCCTTCGCCGACGGCGCCGAGAATAGCGTCGGTCAGCGCATGCATGCCCACATCGGCGTCTGAATGACCTTTCAGTTTATGCGTATGCGGTATTTCCACACCACAAAGAATGACGGCCTCGCCGTCTTCAAAGGCATGAACGTCAAAGCCATGGCCGGTGCGATATTCCATCTGATTTGCTTTTCTGCCGAGGAGCGTTTCGGCCATGCCGAAATCCTCCGCCTGGGTGATTTTCATATTGTCGGGAGAGCCGGCGACGAGAACGACGTCAAGTCCTGCGACTTCCGCGACGGCGGCGTCATCGGTGAGAACCTGGCCTTGCGCGTTGCGATGGGCGGCAAGGATTTTGTCAAAGTGAAAACCCTGTGGCGTCTGCGCTCGCCACAAAGCGTCGCGCGGCACAGTGGATTCAATCTGTTTGTCGCTTCGGGCGCGCTTGATGGTGTCATGAACGGGCAGGGCGGCGATGGCGCCGTCTTTTGCGTCGAGTGCGTTGATAACCCGCGTAATGGTTTTTTCATCGATGAAGGGCCGCGCCGCATCGTGAATCAAGACGCGGATGGGGTTCATCTCTTCCAGGCTCTCCAGGCCAAGACGCACTGAGTCCTGTCGTTCGGCGCCGCCGGTAACAGGGTCCAGCAGTTTCTGGTGTTTGAGAAGAGCCCCCAGCGCAGTCTGGTATTCGCTTTCGTCATCGCGATGGACAATGACCCGAACGGCGTCAATCTCCGAATGGTCGAGAAACGCTTCAACGGTTCGGGCAATCACCGCACGCCCTGCTAGATCTCTATATTGTTTGGGTCCGCCAGCGCCCGCGCGGCTGCCGCGCCCGGCGGCGACGATGATGGCGATGGTGCTGGTTTTGACCATGGGCTCTCAGAAGCGGTTTGTAAGCGGATGCTTTAACGGCTAAACACCGCCCAAGCCAAGGATGCGCTGCAGGTTTGTTTTCAAAAATGCTCTCTATCGCCGACATAAATCTCAAGAACAACGTGGCGCTGGCGCCGATGTCTGGCGTTTCTGATCTTCCGTTCCGGCGGGCGGCGGCGCGATTTGGCGCCGGGCTCGTGGTCTCCGAGATGACCGCTTGCGAAGAACTTGCGCGTGGGCGCCCTGACGTGGTGCGGCGCGCGGAAGGGGATGGCGAAATCTTTCCCTTCGTTATTCAGCTTGCCGGCCGCGAAGCGAAATGGATGGCCGAGGGTGCGCGCCTGGCTGAAGCTGCGGGCGCAGACGTCATTGACATCAATATGGGTTGTCCGTCACGCCAGGTCACAGGCGCGCTTTCCGGGTCGGCGCTGATGCGCAATCTCGATCACGCGCTGACTCTGATAGAGGCGACGGTTGCCGCGACGTCGAAACCGGTGACGTTGAAAATGCGGCTTGGGTGGGACTGGACCTCTATGAATGCGCCTGAGCTTGCCCGGCGCGCTGAGAGCGCGGGCGTGAGGCTGGTGACGGTTCATGGCCGCACGCGCAACGATTTTTACAAGGGCCAGGCGAACTGGCGCGCCGTGCGCCCGGTGACTGAAGCGGTCTCGATCCCGGTGATCGTCAATGGCGATATTGTTGATGAGGAAACCGCGCGAAGCGCCCTTGATCAGTCTGGCGCCGACGGGGTGATGATCGGACGCGCGGCGACGGGCCGCCCTTGGCTGCCCGGCGCGCTTGCCGAGGCGCTGGCTAGCGGCGGCGTCTTGACCCCGCCGCCTATGGACGTTCAACGGGATGCGGCGATGACTCATTATCGGGAAACCATCGCCCACTACGGCGCCCCGCTTGGCGTTCGCATGGCTCGGAAGCATCTGGCGGCGACGGTGGATCTGGCGCCGCTTGAACTTGATCCAGTGCTGCGCCGAGGCTTTCGGGCGGCGATCTGCAAGATCGCGTCGCCCGAACGCGTCGAGGCGGCGCTGGCCCGGTTTTTCGATGGCGATCTCGGGCTCGCGGAAATGCGCGCCGCTTGATGGATCGGCGTCGGCGATTCGCGTTCCTGTTCCACAACTGAACGGCGAAGATTTACCCTGTTTCATTTTGGCAACAAAAGTGTTGATTTTCTGCAACAACCGACGCAACATCGCGCCTGCTTTGGACGATTTTCGGGCTTTGCAGCCCATAGGACAGCATCGAGTTGAGTAGTCACAACGAATACCAGAGTGACATCGAGAATGCCCGGCCATCGGCCCGGCGGTTCATTCCCGAATGGGCTCTATCGAATACGACGGCGGCGGCAGCGCTGACTGGCGCCGGCGTGATCGCATTTCTGACCACCTGGTTTTTGATGTCGCCGCTGGTCGAGCGCGTTGATCGCTCATTCCTGATGTGGATGATCATCGGCAATATCATGATTGCTGCGGGCTTTGCGTTGCTCGTCGGCGTGCGGCTTTATCACGTGTGGTCAAACCGGCGGAACGAGCTTGCAGGCTCGCGCACGCATATGCAGCTGGTTGGGCTCTTCTCCGCATTGGCGGTGGTGCCGGCGGTGGTGGCGTTTTTGTTTGCATTTACGATCCTGCGCGCCAGCCTCAACGATGTGTTCAGTGAGCGGATCGATAACTATCAGGAAACGGCGCGCGACCTGGCGCGTGGATTGATCGATTACAACTCCGCCGATGCGCAACAAACAATTCGAGAAATTGCATTCGACATTCGTCGTCAAGAAGAAGCAGGCATCGGTTTTGAACAAACGCCGATCAGCTTTCGGCGTTATATTTTTGCACAAGCGCAAGTTCGCGGTCTTGCAGCGCTTTATTTGCTTGATGGGGAGATGAACCTGCTTGTCCGCGCGGAGTTGGAGCCAGGAAATTACAACCTGCCTTCAGCAGAGATCTTCGAGCAAATTAAACAAGTCCAGGTGCCTGGCGGACAGTTTGTCTTTGGGATTAATGACGAAGAAACATACAACATGTTTCGAGGAACGCTGCCGATCGAAGATTACGGAGGCGGATTCCTGATCGCCTATTACCGGATCGATCCGCAGACCACTGCGCGGATTTTTTCGGCGCGAGAAGTGGTGGCGGACTGGGAGGAAGCCGAGCTTGGCCGCTCCCGGCTTGAGCGGGTTTTTCTCGCCGGTTATGTGGTGCTTGCAATCATCATTTTGTTTGGCGCCATCTGGCTGGCGCTCTGGGCGGCGACGCGCATCGTTCAACCTATTGGGCGTCTCGTGAACATGTCCGAACGTGTCTCAGGCGGCGATTTGGCGGCGCGGGTCGAGGTTTACAAAAGCGACGGCGAACTTGGAGCCCTGGCGCGGTCAATGAACCATATGACCGCGCAGCTGCAGACGCAGCGCGATGATCTGATTGACACGAACCGCCAGTTTGATGAACGCCGCCGCTTTACCGAGGCGGTCCTGTCCGGGGTGTCCTCGGGCGTGATCGGTCTTTCGGGCGACGGTCGCATCACGATCGCCAACAGCGCGGCGGCAGAGTTGATCGGCGAGGATGACAGCCGACTGACCGGTGCAAATATTACGGACATCATGCCCGAACTTGCCGATCTTCTGCGGCAATCGGCAGCGTCGCCCGATCTGGAAGTCGGCGATCAGATTGATCTTGTCCGGCATGGGCGCACGCGCACCCTTAATGTTCGCATCGTGAACGACGCCGCGAGCGACGGGGATCGTTTTGTCGCGACCTTCGATGACATCACGCAGTTGATCGCCGCTCAGCGCAATGCCGCCTGGGGGGACGTCGCCCGGCGCATCGCCCATGAGATCAAGAACCCATTGACGCCAATCCAGCTTTCCGCCGAGCGTTTGCGGAAAAAATACATAGGCGAGATCACATCCAATCCTGAAGTTTTTGAACGGTGTACGGAAACGATTATCCGGCAGGTAAGCGACATTGGGCGGATGGTCGACGAATTCTCTTCCTTCGCACGCATGCCGAAACCGGTGATCAATCGGGAGGATCTGCGTGAACTCGTCAAGGCTGCTGTATTCCCGCAAAAAGTCGCTTTTCCCGATGTTGAATTTGTAGTTGAAACGCCGGATGAGCCTGTCTTCGCGCATTGCGACGGCCGGCTGATCGTTCAGGCGCTGTCCAATCTTTTGAAGAATGCTGCGGAATCAATCGGCGCGCGCCTTGCAGACAACGACAATGGCCCGCCGGGACGCATCATTGCGCGCATCGAAGACGATGGTTCTGTGTCCAAGGTGCACATCCTGGATAACGGGGTTGGCCTGCCGAAAGACGAGCGCCATCGACTGGCGGAGCCTTACATGACGACGCGGGCGAAAGGCACGGGACTTGGTTTGGCGATTGTGAAGAAGGTCGCGGAAGAACATGGCGGGTCTTTGGAGTTTGCAGATGACCGGTCGATTGGAGAAACAGGCGCTCGGATGACGATTTCCTTGTCAAAAGAGCGCATGGGTGACGCGGCGAAAGTTGCCGCTGCTGCAGAGTAAAAAGGTAAAGGCAGGCGAAGCTTATGAGTATTGATGTTCTGGTTGTCGATGATGAAGAAGACATCCGCGAGCTGATCTCTGGAATCTTGGAAGATGAAGGCTTTGCGCCGAGAACGGCGGCGAATTCAGCCGCTGCGCTGGCGGCTGTGCGCGACAGATGCCCGTCGCTGGTCATTCTTGATGTCTGGCTGCAAAATTCAGAACTGGACGGCATTGAAATTCTGGAGGTTCTTAAAAAACTTCATCCAGATCTGCCGGTGGTGATTATTTCTGGACACGGAACGATTGAAACTGCTGTGGCGGCGATCAAGAAGGGCGCCTACGACTTTGTTGAAAAGCCTTTCAACGCTGATCGGCTGATCCTGGCGGCCAACCGGGCGCTTGAGGCGGCGCGATTGATCCGCGAGAACTCGGAGTTACGCGAGCGGGCGCCGGACTGGGGTCTGATCGGCTCCTCCGCCGCGGTGGCGTCATTGCGCAACGTGATCGAACGTGTTGCAGACGCCCGTTCACGCGTGCTGATTTCCGGACCGCCGGGTTCTGGCAAGGAGATGATTGCGCGGCTCCTTCACGCCCGTTCCAGCCGCAAGCACCGCCCCTTCGTTGTGGTTAGCGCTGCGTCGATTGCGCCGGACCGCATGGAGGAAGAGCTGTTTGGTATTGAGGATGAAACCGGCGCCACCCGCATGATTGGCCTCATGGAAAAAGCGCACGGCGGGACGTTGATGTTTGACGAAGTGTCGGACATGCCGCTTGAAACCCAAGGCAAGATTCTGCGTGTCTTGGTCGAGCAGCGTTTCAAGCGTGTTGGCGGACAAAAAGCCGTGGAAGTTGATGTGCGCATTGTGTCCACGACGTCAAAAGACCTCCTTGGGCTCGCCGGCGATAGCCGGTTCCGCGAAGACCTTTTTCATCGCCTGAATGTTGTGTCGATCAATGCGCCCGGACTCGACGAGCGGCGTGAGGACATACCGGCGCTGACCGCTTTCTTCGTCGACCGCATTGCGCGTTCTTCTGGTTTGCCGAAGCGGCCCTTGTCGGCGGAAGCAATGGCGGCGCTACAGGCCTGAGCGTGGCCCGGCAATGTCCGCCAGCTGCGTAATGTTATTGAACGGACGCTGATATTAATGGGTCGCGATCAGGAGATCGAGATTACGTGCGAACACCTGCCGACTGAGGTTCTGGACTCCGGATTGACCATCCCGGCGGGTGAGGGACTTGAACAAATTATCACTTTGCCCTTGCGCGAAGCCCGCGAACGCTTCGAACGTGAATATCTTATAGCGCAAATTAACCGATTCGGAGGCAATATATCCCGGACGGCGGCTTTCATTGGCATGGAGCGTTCGGCGCTGCACCGAAAGCTGAAAGCGCTCGGCGTCAACGGGCAGGCGCGCGCCGAAAGCGCCTGAGCCAAGTTGGCGACGGGCTGCAAGGAAAAGGATTGAACAGATCATGCGCGTGATCGTTTGCGGCGCCGGCCGCGTCGGCGTCGGCATCGCCCGGCGCCTTTCGCGTGAGAACAACGAAGTGACAGTGATCGATCAGTCAAAAGACCTGATCCGCGCGGTCGCTGAGCGTCTTGATGTGCGCGGCGTTGTCGGGAATGGGGCTTATCCGCAAACGCTAGAACAAGCCGGCGCCAGCGAAGCCGACATGATTATCGCTGTTACCTTTTCCGATGAAGTGAACATGGTGGCCTGTCAGGTCGCGCATTCGTTATTTAATGTGCCGACAAAAATCGCCCGGGTGCGTGCGCAAGGTTATTTAGACCCCCGGTTTACTGACATTTTCTCACGAACGCATATGCCGATTGACGTGGTCATATCGCCGGAGCGGGAGGTTTCCGAAGCGATCATTCAGCGCCTCTCAACGCCGGGCGCCTTCGAGATCAAGTCATTCGTAGATGGCCGCGTTTGGGCGGTTGGCGTCAAGCTGCGTGACGATTGTCCGATCATCAACACGCCCTTGCGGCAAGTGGCGGAACTGTTTCCGGATCTAAAGATCACCATTGTCGCCATCAAACGTGGTGAAAAACTATGGCGCGCCCATTCCGGAGATCAACTGGAGCCCGGCGACCGGGTGTTTTTCGTTTCTGACCGCAGCGATGTTTCGCGTGCGCTTGAGATTATGGGCGAAGCGGGACGACAGGCGCGCCGGGTGATCATCATTGGCGGCGGGAATATCGGACTTTTTGTTGCGATGGGACTGGAAAAAACGGGGTCCATGAAAATCCGCATCATT
>JBCBSY010000083.1:0-7165 GCA_039818925.1 Pseudomonadota bacterium
CCAGATGCGAAGGCAATGCGTCAGGCTCCCAGGCTTCGACCTTCAGCTCCGCCAGCGGCAGGATCGGTGCGCCAACGTCGACCGCACCGGCGGAACGGTCCACGAGACAGGCAAGGGCGAGAACCTCGCCCCCAGCCTGATGAACGGCGGCGATCGCTTCGCGCGCCGACAAGCCGGTCGAAACAATGTCTTCGACAACAACAATGCGGGCGCCCTTCTCGATTGAAAATCCGCGGCGCAACTGAAACTCGCCGTCTACGCGTTCCAGGAACATAAAAGGTTTTTTCAGGTGTCGCGCCGTTTCATAACCATAGATGACCGCGCCCATGGCGGGCGAAATGACGTAATCGATATCTTCAACAGCGCTGGCGATCTTGTTAGCAAGGGCCCGGCACAAACGCTCCGTCCGGTCGGGGAACATGGATACAATCGATTTGTTGAGATAGGTGTCGCTATGAAGGCCCGATGACAAAATGAAATGCCCTTTCATCAGCGCGCCAGCGTCTTCGAATTCCTTTAGCGCGTCAAAGCTCGTCATCGTCTCCGGCTCCTATCCGTTCGGCGTTGATCACATTCGGCGAAGCGCGCACACCCGCTAGCATCTGCGCGAACTGCCGCGCATCCTTAACCTCGACGTCCATAACAAAATCGATAAATTCGTTCGACCGGTTTTGCAGCCGGATATTTGCGATGGAAACCCCATAGCGCGCAATCCCGCCGGCGATTTCGCTTAAAACGCCTAGCCCGTTGCGCACGGTCACCAGCATACGGGCGAAGGCTGTCGCGCCCTCCTCCCGATCGCGCCATTTCAGATCCAGCCAGCGATCTTGCGGCGGGTCTTCGGATTCAAGGGTTTCACAATAAATCGTATGCACTTTAATCGAGCCGTCGTCCTGACGGATGCCGATAATCCGCTCCCCGGGCAACGGCGTGCAACACCGCGCCATTTTTACAGCCACGCCGTGCGTGAGCCCGGATATCGCCATGCGCGGACGGAAAGCGCGCAGCGATGCTGCACGGATCTCGCTCTCACTTTCAACGGCAGCGCCGGGATAGACGGCTTCAACCAAATCATTCACCGGCAGCTCGCCGCGACCGATACTGACCAGAACGTCTTCGACCGATTTTTTGCCTAATCGCTTCAGGCCTTCTCGAACGCCCTTGAGAGAGAACTGAAGATGCGCCCCGGTAAAAACACTCTCGGCAATCGAACGTCCGAGTGCGACATGCTCGTCATACTGCATCTTTTTAATACGCCGGCGAATGGCGCTGCGCGTGCGGCCCATAATGGCGATACTTTCCCATTCCGTCGGCACCGGCGCATTTTCCGAGCGCAAGACTTCGACAACATCGCCGTTATTGAGCGGCGTTCGCAACGGCCGCTGCACGCCGTTGATCTTGGCGCCGATACACTGGTCACCGACATCTGTATGCACCCCATAAGCGAAATCCAGCGGCGTCGCTCCTTTGGGAAGCGCAATCACCCTGCCCTTTGGCGTAAAACAGAACACCTGATCCTGAAACAACTCAAGCTTGGCGTACTGCAATGCTTCATCCGGGTCCTCGCCGGACTGGAACATTTCCACGAGACGGCGCGGCGTTTCATATGGGTCATATTGGCCACGCGCAACAATCTCCACACTTGGTCCCGCGCCGCCTGCATCCTTGTATTGCCAATGCGCGGCGACCCCGCGTTCCGCCGTTTCATGCATTTCAAACGTGCGTATCTGAATTTCGATCCGCTGCCGGCGTCCCTCTTTGGAAGGCGGACCAATAACCGCAGTGTGGATCGAGCGGTAGTTGTTGGGTTTCGGCGCTGAAATGTAATCGTCAAATTCCGTCGGGATCATCCGCCAGTTCGAATGAATAACGCCCAGCACGCGGTAACAGTCTTCCGTGGTGTCGACCAACACACGAAACCCATAGATGTCCGCCAGCTCGTCAAAGGAAACACTCTTTTGCGTCATCTTGCGCCAAATCGAATAAGCGCGCTTTTCCCGGCTCATGACTTGCGCCTTAAGGCCAGCCGCCGTCAATTTCTCGCGCATCACATTGGCGAGCTCCAGCACCCCCCCCAGGGAATTTTTCTGCAGATCTTCCAGTCGCTTTGAGATTGTCGCGTGCGCATCGGGACTAAGTTCGCGGAAAGAAATGTCTTCCAGTTCTTCGCGAAACCGCTGAACGCCGATGCGTCCGGCAAGCGGCGCGTAAATGTCCATTGTCTCACGTGCAATACGCTGGCGCTTTTCAGCTTTCGAGATGTAATGGAGTGTGCGCATATTATGCAGACGGTCTGCAAGCTTGACCAATAAAACACGCACATCGTCAGCCATGGCGACCACGAGCTTACGGAAATTTTCCGCCTGTTTGCTTGCTTCGCTTTTCAGCTCGATTTGGGAAAGCTTGGTGACACCATCCACCAGCCGAGCGATTTCTTCCCCAAACAACGCGCCAATGTCTTCAATTGTTGCTTCCGTATCTTCAACAACATCATGGAGAAGCGCTGTCGCCACCGTTGCTGGATCGGCGCGAAGACCCGTGAGGATCGCCGCAACCGCCAAGGGATGCGAAAAGTAGGGATCGCCGGATGCCCGCGTTTGTCCGCCATGAGCCTTCATCGCGTAGACATAGGCGCGGTTGAGAAGATCTTCATCCGCGTCCGGATCGTAGGATTTGACACGATCGACAAGTTCGACCTGGCGGATGAAGCCAATTGGTTGGCGCAAAGGCCCTGCTCCCGCCCCTGCCGATGTTTCAGGTTCACTGGGTGGGCTTTGTGGTTCGTTTGCCGCCTTGTTCTCCGCCATATCTCATTGATCGTCAGAAATGCATGCGGCCTGCCGGAACGCCGCTGTGCTGACGGACGGCGAGCCCCCGGCCAAAGGCGATTAGCCCTTCGGCAACGTTTGCGGCGAGGTCATGCCCGCCGCTTGAATCGCCTTGAGATAATCGTCTTCCGTGAGCGTGTCGAATTCCGGCGCATCGGCTTTTTCCGGCGCGGCTTCGGCGTCTTCGCTCTCGTCCAGCTCGACTTGCTTTTGCAACGACACGACAAGATCTTCCTCGACCTCGTCGGGGACCAGTTCGCCATCGGCGATCTCACGCAGTGCGACGACCGGATTCTTGTCATTGTCGCGGTCAACCAGGAGCGGCGCGCCTGATGACAAGACACGCGCGCGATGCGCTGCAAGCAGCACAAGGTCAAAACGATTCGTGACTTTATCGACGCAATCTTCAACGGTGACGCGGGCCATTCAGCTCTCCAGATCGTTTGGCTGTCCCCCGCTCTATTCAGCATTTAGCGGGAAAATCAGTAAAGGGCATTGGCACGCCGTCGATGTTTCGACAGCGCGGACCCCTCAAATATCGCTCCCGCCTCGACGATACAAGCGCTGCGCAGCAAAAAACCGCTGAAATCAAGCGATTTTCCGCAATTCTTTGACGGGAAGCCGATCCAGCATGGCCGCAGCACTTTCGCCGGTCACCGGCGACCGCCAGGATGGCGCAATCTCAGCCAGCGGCGTCAGGACAAAAGCCCGCTCGGCTAGCCGTGGGTGCGGCAGCGCCAGCCCACCCCCGGCCCCGCTCCGGCGCTCCTGGTGATAAGCGATGAGATCGAGATCAAGGGTCCGCGGCGCATTGCGGGCCGAGCGCCGACGGCCAAAACCAGCCTCGATTGCATGCAGCGCCGCCAGCAGCGCTTCTGGCGTCATCTCGGTCTCGATCGACGCCGCCGCATTGATAAAGGGAGGATCCGTATCATCCGGCCAGGCCGGTGTTTCGTATAAAGAGGAAAACTTCTTTACCCGCGATATTCGATCAATTGCCCGGAAGGCTTTTAAAACAATATGTTGCGAATCAAGTCCGCAAAAAGGCAAATTGGAACCAGCGGCGATTAAAATCATTACTGACCATACCGATATCGTGCAGAAGGCGGATTTTTTCAGACCACACTTAGGCGTGTATTACAGAGGCGACTATGACCAATTTTCTCGGCCTGCGCGAGCAGGAAAAAACGGCGTTTTTCATCGACGGCGCCAATCTCTACAAAGCTGCAAGAAATCTCGGCTTTGACATTGATTACAAGAGCTTGTTGAAAAAAGCGAAAGACGGATGCCAGCTTATCCGCGCGTCTTATTACACTGCAATCCAAGAAGATCGCGATCAGGACTACTCCCCGCTTCGCCCGCTCGTCGATTGGCTAGATTACAACGGCTACACCATGGTGACCAAGATCACGCGCGAGTTCACCGACAGCCAAGGCCGCAAACGGTTTAAAGGATCGACGGATGTCGAACTGGTTGTGGACATGATGCTGCTGGCCGACAAGCTGGACCATCTGGTGCTGTTTTCCGGTAACGGCGATTTTCGGCGGGTCCTTGAAGCAATCCAGGCAAAGGGCGTGCGGGTTAGTGTCGTCTCCACCGTGAAATCCTCGCCGCCGATGGCGTCCGACGAATTGCGCCGCCAGGCGGACAGTTTCATTGATCTGGCCGACCTTGAGAGCGTCATTGGCCGCAGCGGCGGACCAGCCCGCAAACCGAAACCGGAACAAGGCTATGATGACGATTTTGAGGATGAATTCGAAGACGACTTCGAGGACGTCGATTGACCGTGGCCGCGCGCGCCCAGGCAAACCTGCAATCCACCGTCCCCTCTGATCCGCCACATGACTGTCGGCTCTGCCCGCGTCTTGCAGAATTCCGGGACGCCAATCGCGAAGCTTTTCCCAACTACTTCAATGGCGCCGCGCCGTCATTCGGCGATCCGAACGCAAGTCTTCTGATTGTCGGCCTAGCGCCGGGCCTGCACGGGGCGAACCGCACCGCCCGCCCCTTTACCGGTGATTATGCTGGCGACCTTCTCTATGCGACGCTTGGCAAATATGCCTTTTCCAACCGAAAATACGACAGTCGTCCTGATGACGGCCTAAAGTTAAAAGACGCCATGATCACCAATGCGGTGCGCTGCGTTCCGCCGCAGAACAAACCGATCGGCGCTGAAATCAAAACTTGCCGTAAGTTTCTGGTCAGCCAGATCGACGCGCTGCCGAAGTTGCAGGCCATCTTGTGCCTCGGGCGAATCGCCCATGATTCGACGCTTTCGGCGCTTGGCGTCAGATTGAAAGACGCCCCATTCAAGCACGGCGCGGCCTATTCCGTGACTGATACGCTGACCTTGTTCGACAGCTATCACTGCTCGCGTTACAATACGAACACGCGTAGACTAACAGCGGAGATGTTTGAAGCTGTATTCGCATCAATTCGCGAGCATACTCAGGCCGGCTAACGCCGCCATGGCCGTTCGCAACTGGGCTGTTGGCGCACCAGCGAGAGGGGCGACGAAACCGGGGGTCCCGAAGCGTCGGGAAACACTGTTGAGAGCGACGAGAGCAGGAACGCCATGAACAGGAACTGGGGTCTGCCCGCCAAGGACGACCAGATCGCCTTCCGTAACGCCAAGAGCGTGAAACCCGGGATGACCCTTTTCGTAAGCGCGGTCTTTGGCATTATTGGCGCAGCCGTCGCCGCTATGAGTTTCGCTGACGCGCGCCTCGCCACCACGGGGCTGTTTCACGGCGCCAGTCTTTTTGCCGCGATTGTTGCGGCTGGCTTTGGATGCTGGATGTATGTGTGGCTAGCGCGGCCGCGATTTGCCGCTCAATTTTCCGGGCGCGGCGACGCGTTCTCGAAATTGCTCCGGTTTTACGCAAAGGCAGCCCTTGCCCTCGGATTGCTCCTTGTCTTGGCCAAGCTCGCGGGCATGATCAGCCCCAAGATCATCAGCGTCCTTCTTTTGTGCATTTCCGGCGGAGCCGGCGCCGCTGCGGCGTTCCAGACCGTACTTGCCTTTGTTCCCTACTATGAAGAAGAGACCGGCAAGGCTGGCGAGCGCTAGCCGCGGTCGCGCAGCAAGCGCTGCTTCTGGCGATTCCAATCGCGATCTTTCGACGTCTCGCGCTTGTCATGCAGTTTCTTTCCCTGCGCCAATCCAACCTCCAGCTTTGCGCGGCCGCGCTCATTAAAATAAAGTCGCAGAGGCGTCAGTGTGTAGCCTTTTCGCTCCACTGCTTGTGCAAGCCGCGCAATCTCGCGTTTATGTAAAAGCAGCTTGCGCTTTCGTTTTGGCTCATGATTTTCGCGGTTGCCGGCAGAATACTCGGGAATGTTGGCGTTAATCAGCCAGATTGCTCCATCTTCCGGCGAAGCGTAGCTTTCTGCGATATTAGCTTTGCCCTCACGCAGTGCTTTGACCTCTGTACCGGTCAGCACGAGTCCGGCTTCGATCACGTCCTCGATAAAGTATTCATGACGCGCGCGCCGGTTCTCCGCGACGATCTTGCGGCCGTCTTTTTCTTTTGCGGACATGTCAGCTAATCAAGCCGAGCTCTTCGAGCGCAACCCGGACTTTCGCCTTTGATGCATCGCTTGGCTCGACCAGCGGCAGCCGCAATTCATCCGTGCACAGGCCCATTAATGACAATGCATACTTCGTCGGGCCGGGGCTTGCATCGGAAAAGAGCGCGTCATGCAGCCCGGTGAGGCGATCCTGAAGCGCGCGCGCCGTGACATAGTCGTCGTCAAGACAGGCTTGCTGCATGTGCGCGCAAATCTCGGGCGCGACATTTGACGACACCGAGATGCAACCCACGCCGCCCATGGCGTTAAATCCAACCGCGGTCATATCCTCGCCGGAAAGCTGAATGAAATCCGCACTGCATTCGCGCCGTTGCTGTGCGACCCGCGCGAGATCGCCGGTTGCGTCCTTGACGCCGACAATGCGCGGCAGGTTCGACAACGCGGCCATCGTTTCCCGTGCAAGGCCAACAACGGTGCGCGCAGGAATGTTGTAGACAATAATGGGAATATCCGTCGCGTCGTGCAGCGCCTGATAATGGGCGAGCAGTCCCGCTTGGCTGGGTCGGTTGTAATAGCCCGTCACAGAAAGGATCGCATCGACGCCCGTTTCCTGAAGGCGTTTGGCCATGGACACCGCATAGGCGGTTTCATTGGACCCCGCCCCGCCAATGACCGGCGCGCGCCCAGCGGCTACTTCCATGCACAACCGCACGACCCGCTCGTGCTCTTGATCAGAGAGCGTCGCCGACTCGCCGGTTGTGCCCACCGGCACGCATGGTCTGGTGCCGGTGGGCACAACCGGCGAG
>JBCBSY010000084.1:0-7099 GCA_039818925.1 Pseudomonadota bacterium
CCGCGTGCGCCGTCATGATCTCTGACAGCGTTGCGACGCCAGGCAGGGCCGGCGCGCCGGATTTGGCCAGCGCATCCAGCAATTCCAGGGGCGTTCCCGGCGTCACTAGAAAATCAGCACCGGCATCCAGAGACGCCGAAATGCCTGTGGCTGTTCGTATCGTCCCCATGCCGATAATCAGTGACGGCGCCGTTTTCTTCATTTCCGCGATGGCCTCAAGCGCGCAATCGGTGCGCAACGTGACTTCGGCGACGCGAAGACCGCCGGCGTGAAGCGCCGCGGCCAGCGGGGCCGCCTGACCGATGGCGGAAACCTCAAGCACGGGGATAACCGTTGCAGCCTCAAATATGTTCAATATGCCCATTGCAGGCTCCACACTATGTTCAGTGAAAGGAGATAGCGCCGCCCATCATGGTATTTCAACAGCCAGCCCAATCTGCGACGGCCGGACGGATCGCTTAATGCATCCGGCGATCGGGAGATTGCGGCGCTTTGCACACTTCAGTTTTGTCGCCTCTGACTTTCGGCGCCGCTGCAGCTTACGTCATCTATTCTGTCCGACCCTTTCGCGATGGCAATGTCGATGGCAGCCACAATCCGTCTGCCGGACAGGTCGTTGCAGGGGGGCGGTTTTACATCAAGGATCGTCAGGTCGCGAATATGCGCCAGAACCAGCTCCGCATTCTCCCTCGAATAATCGACGCTTTCAGATTGCGCCTTGATCGTGACATTGCCGCGTGGCTTGCCGGCCCTGTTCAGCGCCTCGGTCTGGCCACGCCGCGCGATGGAGATGTTTTCAAGGCGCAATCCGGAAACAGGCCCCTTGGGATTGCCCGCAATCAGCGAGGCGCCAGCCGAGGCGATCTCAATGTCTCGAAACGTCAGACCACTGACCCCGCCCCAGCCGCGATCCGCTTCGCGCCGGTCCACATCAACAAAAATCGGGTAGGTTCGCGCGTGCCGTCCGCCGGTTTCGATCTTCAGGCCTTCAAACAGATTGCGCTCATGCACGCCGCCGTCGATGGCGAAAATCGCCACGCCATAGCGGGAGTCTTCAACCGTGATGTTGCGAAAAACAGAATCCTTGACGCCGTGCCGGCTTCCTGTGCCGAACTTCAGCGCGGCGTCATCGCTCATGAGGCGACTGTCCTCAACCTTGATGCGCTCCACGGCGCGCGCGCCGGATTTCAAAACAATAGCGTCGTCGCCGGTGGCGATGTCTGCGCCGCGAATGGTGATGTCGGCGCTATCACGGATCTGAATCCCGTCCGTATTTGGACTTCTCGGATCATTATGGATGACGACACGCTTCGCCTCGCCATGAAAACAGCGGTGAAAACGAATTGCATAGGCGGGAAGGTTTTCCATCCGCAGACTATCGACGACGACATGCTTGCAGTCGGCAAGCTCGATTACCGGCCCTGGCCGCGGGCGCGTCGGGCGCGGGATTCCCAGCGCGTAGAAGTTTTCATCCCAGAAGTCAGGGCCGGAGCCGTTGATCGCGCCGGGCCCTTCAATCCGAAGATTCTTCGCATGCGGCGCATGGAGCGCGACGTAGCGCCGGTCCCCTTCGCCCGCATCGGGATTGAGCGCGATGTATTTCCCGATTTCCGGGATCAGGCGAAGCTCCGCGCCCGCCTCAAGCCGAAAAACCAGATCAGAACCGAGCGTAAGTCCGCCCGTCCGCCATACCCCCGGGGACAGCGAAACAACGCCGTTTATACCGGCGCAGGCGTCGATGGCGGCCTGGATCGCGGCCGTATCCTCCGCGTTATCGTTCGGCGCCGCGCCACGGTCCTGAGGGCGGCAGACAGCGGCTTCGGCCTCGCTGGCCGAAACATGTGCGCTGCAAAAAGCAACAGGACCGATCAGTGCAGCCAGAACAATAGGGAGCTTCATACGTAATCCTGCTGGCCGTTGCGAAAGAGCAACGATTTGCGCTGGACAAAATAAATTGGTCAGATAACCTGTCAAGCCAATTAATATGTTCGGACTGACCGGCGATAATATACCTTCAGGGAGGTTAACCATGGCGTTTGTGAAAAGCGGCGCGAGCACTCGCGGAAAAATGGCGTTTCTCGCCGGCGTGTCCACGCTGGCCCTTGCGGCGAGCCCCGCGGCTGCACAGGGGACCAGCGCCCAGGAGGACGACGAAATCGTGGTGCGCGGCGTGCGCAGCCAGTTGCTGGAAGCGTCGGAAATCGAGCGGAACGCTGTCAACGTGCAATCCGTCATCACCGCGGACGACATTGGTCAGTTCCCGGATCAGAACATTGCAGAATCGCTGCAGCGCCTGCCGGGGCTTGTGATCATTCGCGATGAAGGCGAAGGCCGATTTGTCAGCGTGCGCGGCCTGCCCTCCGAATTTGCGCAAGTCACGGTGAACAACGCGCAAATCGGGTCGTCCGATTCGGGCGGCAACCGCTCCACGGCGCTGGACGTCATTCCTTCGGACCTTTTGTCAAAGGTTGAGGTGAACAAGTCACTGTTGCCCGATCAGGATCACGACTCGCTTGGCGCAAAGATTGATCTTCGCCCCCTCTCCGCGTTCGACCGCACCGGGGATTTCACCGGCCGCATTCTCGCGCAGGGCACCTACACCGCTAATGCAGGCGAGGTGCGTCCCAAAATCACTGCGGACATCACGCGGCGCTTCGATCTTGGCGGCGGAGAACTCGGCCTCGCGGCGGCGTTCAATTATTTCGAGCGCGAAGTGCAGCTTGACCGCCTGCAGACCGACTCCGGCGGCGCCACCCGGCTTGTGGAGCGGGACGATTTCGACGAAGGGACCGGCGACGAAGAAACGGTCATCGAAACCGGTTTTGAAAGCACGCTCCTTCCCCAGGAACTGGATCAGCGTATTGAGCTGGGACGGCGCGACCGTCTTGGCGCGACGTTCTCCGCGGACTATCGCAGCGACGGCGGATCGCTGTTCTCGTTCAGCGCCCTTTATGGCCGGCTCGAAGACGACGACATCCGCGTCCAGCAAGAAGTCGAACTTCGCGACGCCCGGGAAGACGAAATCGTCGCCATCGGCGTGCGGTCGGGCCAGTTTTCCGACGTTGATATCGATCGCCAGGTCTTCTTCCAGCAACGCAACGAAGACACGATCGCGCTCCATTTTGAAGGCTTGAACCCGCTCGGCGGCGGCTGGACGCTGTCTTACGCCGTCGACTGGTCGCAGAATAATTTCGAAATCGACGATGCGCTGCGCAGTACGTTCAGAGAGCGTGACCTGATCGTCGATGCGGTCTGGGACGAAAACTCCGCCGACTTCTCGGTCGCTGGCAAAGGCGACAACGACGATAAGGCGGATTTTGAACTCGGCTTTTTACCGGAACTCGATGACTTCAATCTCGTCAATGCGCTGATCATCAATGAGGACCGGCAGGACGAAATCCTCTCCTGGAATGCGGATCTGCAGAAAGATTTCTCGTTTAACGGTCGCGACGGCTTCATCAAGCTCGGCTACAAGCAGCGCGAACGCGACCGATCGTTCCTGCGCGGCGAGCGGGAAACCGGCGACGATCTGCTGGAGGATAACGGCTTTGATCTCTCGCTCGAAGACGTTGAGACCTTCCGGCCGGACACGACGCTGCCAATTGATGGCGGCATTCCGGGCGGCGCCCTGTTTCCAGCTTTGGGACCCCACCGTGAGCTGCTAAATGACATCAAGGACACCCTCGGTCTTGAGGCGGGTGACCGCCGGCGCGATTTCGTTGCGGATGAGCGCACCATTGCAGGGTATTTGATGGGTCAGGTCGAGCTAAGCGACACGCTGCAATTTGTCGGCGGCGTCCGGGTTGAAAACACAAAATTCATGACAACCGGCACGTTCGGTCGCGTTTTCACAGAAGACGAGGACAACGCTGGATTTGACTTCGAAACCATCGAAACCTTCGAAAACGATTACACCGAATGGCTCCCGAGCGCCTCGTTCCGCTGGGAGCCAGCGGAAGAAATTGTTGTTCGCCTCGGATATTCACGCGGACAGGTACGCCCGAGCTATGGCGATGCGAGCGCCCTGCGGACGGCGGAGGTCGATTACGTGTTGGCCGCTGACGCTGATCCGGGCGAGACCATCACAACCATTAACCTTGGGGGCACACCCACTGACGTGGCCATTCGCGAGTCTGAGTTCGATGGTGGAAATCCCGGACTCAATGCGCTGACCGCCAATCAGTTCGACGCCACGTTCGGCTGGTATCCATCAGAGTATACAATCTTTACGGTCGCGGGTTTCTACAAAGACCTGAAAAACACTTTCGTCAGCGTTGAATTCGACGATCCGGACTCCATCACCGGCGTGCTCGGCTTCAATGTTGATCCTGTATCGGGCGCGCCCATCGGTGAAGTTGACACAGTCATCAATGGCGGTTCCGGCGAACTCTTCGGCGCAGAAATCGCCCTGAGCCACTTCCTGTCCTATCTTGACGGCCCGCTTTCCGGACTGTTCGCGACCGGCAACGTTACGCTGATCGACGCATCCACCACGGTCAATGGCAATACAATCCGTCTCCCCGGTTCTTCGGAAATTTCCGGAAACGCATCTGTGGGATATGAAACCGATCAACTGCTGCTTCGGTTGGCCCTTAACTATCGCGGCGAACAGTTGCGCTCTGTCGCTGACGATCCGGAGGAAGACGAGTTTCAGGAATCCTATCTCAGCCTTGACGCGACGCTGCGCTACAACATTTCAGACAACTTCCAGCTCTTCTTCGATGCAGTGAACATCAACAAGGAAACCGAAAGCCGGTTCTTCCGGGGCGCAAACAACCTGCCGCTTTACTCACGCTTCGAAGACTTCGGACGGACGTTCCAGTTCGGCGTCGTCGCCAGTTTCTAGATCGAACGCCTCCTCCCGCGTTCGATTTGTGCGAAAGCCGGGCCCGGTGGGCCCGGCATTTTCGCGTCTTATGGAGCGCTGTGTTAGAGCGCGTTGCAGCAAAAGCGGATACCGGTCTTTCGCATAATCCCGCGCGCCACTTAACAGCCTGGATCTTCGAGGATCTAGTGTTTCAGCGGACGCTGAAAGGTGGATGGCGCAGTTTTAAGAACAGCCGTCACTGGCTCGCCGCCCATCATGACGCGCTCGAAAACGAGATCTTCCACATGATTAATCTGGAGCGGCGTCTCGATTGCGCCGACGTCCATGTCCCGCACCGTGACACGCCGCACCGGGGCATCCACATGCCCGATGATGCTCATGCCGACCGCAGCCTTTCGGCATTGCACGTTCTCCACGAGTACGTCCTCAAACCGCGTTGGGAAGTTCCCGCCGCGATAGGAGTGATAGTCATTGGTGAAAATCAGCACGGTGTCCGCCTCGCCAATCTTGATGTCGCGGATGTAAACATTCCGGATCTCGCCACCACGATCCAGATTGGCCTTGAAATAAAGGCCATGATGAACCTTGTTCATCGCATAGCGTTCGACGAAAACGTCTTCGACGCCGCCGGACATTTCTGAACCAATCGCCATGCCGCCGCCGCGGACGCCGACGAAGGTGCAGTCCCGCACCACCACGCGGCAGGTTTTGCGCGCCACGCGCCAGCCATCCTGATCGCGCCCCGCCTTCAGCGCGACACCGTCATCGCCTATATCGAACGCGCATTTTTCAATAAGCACGTCCTCGCTGCTGTCCGGGTCAACGCCATCAGAATTGATGTGCTTGCTCATCACGGTCACGCCGCGCACCGTGACATGCCGGCAATAGACCGGATGCACGCACCAGAACGGCGAGTCCGCTATGGTCACGTCTTCAACCAGTACGCGCTCGCAACCAAGAAACTGGATAAAATGCGGACGCAGCCAGTGGCCTTCGCCGAAGATACGGGTTTCGACGGGGGCGCCCTCTGCGCCCATACGGCGCAGTGCGCGCTGATCCGGTCTCTGATTTTCCCGCCAGGGAAGAAAATTCTTTTCCCCCTGCCCGTCGATCACGCCTGCGCCGGTGATCGCGACGTCCGTCAGGTCGCGGCCATAGATCAGGGGCGAATAGTTGTAGACTTCCGTGCCCTCCCAGCGGGTGAAAACAACAGGCAGATAAGATTGCGGATTGCCCGAAAAAACCAGCCGCGCGCCCGCTTCCAGATGCAGCGCGCAACGGCTCCTGAAATGCACCGGTCCGTCGCAGAACCATTCCCCCGCCGGGAGCACGATTCGTCCGCCGCCCGCCGCTTCGGCCGCCTCAAACGCCGCCGCAATCGCCGGGCGCGCATCGCCGCCGCCGGCCCCGCCGAAATCCGTAATCGTAAAGCGGCGCTGCGGGATGCGCGGACGCTGGACGCCGGCGGCGATAGCTTCCGCGCGGGCCCAGGGATCCGGCTGTGGCGAATGCACGCGAGAACGAGATGCGCAGGCGCCCAATGCAGCGACCGAAGCGCCTAGAAACAGTCTGCGAGAGAGAGGTAAGAAGGTCATCGGTTCATCTTGCCACAATAAATTGGTATGACCAATATGATGGACGCAAAGGACCTCATGAAAAAAGCCTTTTCGGCGGGCGTCGCGCGCGTGCAGCCGACCCGATGCCTGCCGCCGGACCTGACCGGCGCCGGCGCGCCAACCGGCGTCATCGCCATGGGTAAGGCGGCCGTCGCCATGATCGAGGCGGCCTTACCTCGTTTGGGGGCGCCGCCGCTTTTTGCTTTCGCGGTTGCGCCTTATGGCCATGCATTGCATCATGCGGCGCCGTCAGTCGAGATCATCGAAGCCAGCCATCCGCATCCTGATGAAAACAGCCTGCGCGCCGGCGCGCGGGCGTTGACGCTGGCGGCGACGCTGGGCCCTGGTCAGCGGTTGCTGGCGCTTGTCTCTGGCGGCGGATCTTCAACGCTGTGCGCGCCCGCGCCCGGCGTCCGCTTTGAGGAAAAACGCGCCGCGATCGCTGCGCTGCATCGCGCCGGCGCGCCGATCGGCGATATCAATGCGGTGCGCAGCGCGCTCTCTTCCGTAAAAAGCGGCCGTCTTGGCGCGGCGGCAAAGGGCGCTTTTGTTCAGTCCTTCATAATTTCCGATGTGCCGGGGGATGATCCCGCTAGCGTTGCGTCAGGCCCGACTGTTCGAGCACGCAAAACCGATGACGCAACACAAATCATTG
>JBCBSY010000085.1:0-7088 GCA_039818925.1 Pseudomonadota bacterium
GCGCGAAACGCCTTTATCGACCGCGTGCGAAAAACGAAAAGGGCGGAAGTGGACCTCAGCGATCCCATGCTCATTCCTGAGCACAGTCCGGCGCCCGATGCCGGACTCGACGCAACTGATCGAAATGAAGCCTTAAATGACGCCATAAACGCCTTGCCGACCGATCAGTCTGAAGTCCTGTGCTTAGTATACTTTAGTGGCATGAGACAGCAGGCTATTGCTGAAAAACTCTCTATTCCGCTGAACACTGTTAAGTCTCGTCTGCGCTTGGCGCTTGAAAAACTACGCAGACTTATGGAGCATGCCTGAATGGCGCAGTATCATCCGAGTGAAGATTTGTTGGCGATGTACGCAAGCGGCAGCGCGGACGCGCAAACCGAAGCGTTGATCGCGGCGCACTTGACCTATTGTCCGATCTGTCGGCGCATCGTCGCAGAGCATGAAAAAATCGCAGGCGCCCTATTTGAAAACAGCGCAGGCCCCGGAGCGATCAATCCAGCCGGCGTTGAAGATATACTGAAAATAAAGCCGCAACAGGCGCCTGCAGTGATTAGGGATGCTCCTGCGGGATCGTTGAACAACATCGCGCCAAGACCGCTGGTCAATTATCTTCACCAAAAAACCGGCGTTACGGATATAGATGCATTGAATTGGACCAATTATGCGCCAGGAATAAAGCGGGCAATTATTGTCGGCAATCAGGACGCGGCGCTGGTAAGGTTGATTAAGGCGGAGCCTGGCGCAAAGTTTCCCGAGCACGGTCACGGATCTGATGAATTGGCGCTGGTTCTGACGGGCGCCTACCATGATCAGACTGGGCGATATGCGACCGGCGACGTCCAGACCGCGCCGGCGGCGCTTTCCCATCAGCCGATCGTCGAAAATGACGGTGTCTGCTTTGCGTTCGTTGTCTCGGAAAAGCCAGCCATTCCGAAAAATATTGCAGCGAAAACCATTGAGCGGACCGTCGGCAAATAGCGTGAACCCAAATATAACCGGTCAAGTTGCGTGCAACTGAATTATCGGGATTGCGCTTCGAGATAACGAATAATTGCGTTGCGTTCGGCTTCATCAGAGAGCCGAAAACCCATCATTTGTCCTGGAACAAGCGACTCAGGGTTAGACAGCCATTGATCGAGGCGCTTTGCGTCCCAAACGAATGTCGCACGCTCGAGGGCCTCGGAATAATTGTAATCCGTCAGGCTTCCGGCCTGACGGCCTACGACGCCCCGATGGAGAGGGCCGACCCGATTGGCGTCCAGCGAATGACAGGCGCCACAGCGGCGAACATAGAGTTGTTCGGCTTCAATCATGTTGATCGCAGGCGCATTCATCTGCGCACGCTGTTCAATGGGAGCTACATCGACAGTTTCTCGAGCATTGTTGGGCTGTGCACAAGCGAAGCCAGCAAACGATAAAACGCCGATAATCCAAAGATGAAAATTGCCGCGATTACGCATCACATCTCCATGCGGCCTCCGCGAGCTTCGGGGCGTTGCTCACGGAGGCCGGCTGTTAACGGCGCCAGGGAGGAGATCAGGCGCCGAAAGAAAGCGCATCCTTGGGGAGAGGCGCGCCGAGGGCGGAGGATAACGCCGTCCAGTGCATGGTCTCATCAGCGGCAAGGCGCGCAGCAACTTGTGCAAGGTCATGACTATGAAATGAAGGGATGACCCCGAGATAAGCATTTGCAGCGCCCAATTCGAGGCGCGCAGCGAGCTTCAGAACATCTGTCTGCGATTTCAGCGCTGAAGCATTCAGTGCACGCGCATATTCCGCAAGATCTTTGGTGTCCACCGCCTCGCCGCCCATTGCGCGAACGGCGTCAGCAAGCGCGTCGCGGTGAGACTTATGATGGGACTGAAACTGCACCGCGATTGGCAGCACGTCCTGTGAGAGAAACCCGCTTTCTGCACCGAGTTGATAAGCGCCGATTGCTTCGTGCTCCAATGCAAGCGCAACGTTTAAGATTGTGACATCCTGGGACGCATCGCCAGACGACGCGTGGGCTCGCGATAAAGCGCCGCCGACGCCCGAAAGCGCCACAACTGCCGACGCTGAGAGGAGAGTTTTGCCGCCATTCAGCATGAGCGCGCGACGCGAAGGCGCCGCCGGTTTTTGTGTTGTCATGATTTCCACGAGAATTCCTTTCGCTACCGGCCGCGTCAATGACGGCTGATTATTGATTGCGATAAGAACTACGAGCGCCTGAGGCGAAAAGTTGCGCCTGGCGAAAAACGTCAGGCAGCCGCCTTGATGAAAAGCCTGCAGCCGGTTTCCGACCGGCACGGCGCATGCCGAGAGGCCGCAAAAGCCGCATGGAAATCTCCGGCTCTTAACTTAAGGTCTCCGATGGAGAAATCGCCGGAAATAACGAGGCAGTCCTCTGTCCCTTCATGCTCATGTTCAGGAAGCGATATTCCCGGATCAAGTTCGATCAGGAACGCCTCCGAACACGACCGGTCGTCGTAATATAAGTGTTTTTTACGTGCGCCTGGCGCAATTTCTATCCACCGCCCCTCGGCCTCGCGAACAGTGACAGACCCGCCGCCGCCAGCATTGTCCTGCCGGTCAAGCTGCTCCTCAATTCTCTCAAGCAATCCATCCGGCGGCGGTATTTCTTCGCTTGCGGCGGATAAAGGAGAAAAGCAGTCCGTCCACCAGGCGATGCGCCTTGCAAGAAAAGGGTCTTTCACCGCGAGTTCCTCGACGCGCATGCGTTCGCCTTCGCTGAGCATGCCCAGCGCGTATTCTGATGCGCGAATATCACTCAAATCTTTCAACTCGATTGCTCCATGCAAGTGCGCAAATTCTTAAGACCACGACGAACGCGACTCTTTATCGTTCCAAGTGGAATGTTGTGCCGGGCGGCCAATTCTTCACTGGTGTAGCCATTCAGATGAACTTCCAACAGGGCCTTTCGCTGGTCGCCGCCAATCCGTTTAAGGCATTCCCGCAAGGTAAGCGTCGATTCCACCATGTTTAACCCATCCCCCGCTGGCTCTGCATGTTCGATTTCATCATCGGCGCGATCTTCAATCTCTCTTCGGGCGCGGTCACGGCGAATAATGTCGATCGCCCGAAACCGAGCGATACTGATTATCCACGCCTCACCGGCGCCTTTTGCTTCGTCATACCGCCCGGCATGCCGCCAGATCTGGATATAGGCGTCCTGAACGGCGTCCGCGGCTTTTTGCGCATCCTTTAGTATACGCATGGCGACCCCAAAAAGTTTCGGAGAGGTTGCTTTATAGAGCGCGCGAAAAGCAGCCCTGTCTCCGGCAGCCACGCAGCAAATCAAGTCCTCTATCTCACCATTGCTTCGCAATCTGATCCCCCGGATCGCAGGCCGCCTGCTAGTTACGTCGAGTATAGCGAGCGTGTCATGAAATGTCTTTGATGATTTTCCTATTGCTTTCAGAGACATACCGACCTCTGTGCGCTGCATGCGGGAGGCGGCCTATTGAGGCTGGCGGGTATCCTCGACGTTGTTCGCAACCTTTCTGTTTTTCATTTCGTTAATTGGCATGTCGGCGCTTTTGCGTCGCGCGGGCCGCGAATTCGGCCGTAAAAAGTAAACGGAGACTTATATGAAGACGAAGACACTTCTGGCCGCCGCAGCGGCCGGGTTGGCTGCGGTCGCGCCATTTTCTGCGTTCGCATCGAGCCATATGGATGCGCCGCTCATCACATTCGATGATGCTGCAAACACAACCGACGTCTACGCATTTCTAAGTGAAGACGCAAAAGGGCAGCTCTACCTTACAACAGCGCTTTCTGTTTTTCCTTTTGAGGAGCCTGGCATTGGCCCCAATGCGTACCGGTTTGATGATCGCGTTCGCTATTCTATCCATGTCGCGTTTGATGAAAACGCAACCGAAGGCAAAGCCGACCTTACATACAACTTTGATTTTTCCACGCAATACGACAATCAAAACACCATCCTCCAGGCATTTCAGGGTGTCGTTGCGCCAAATGGCGACAATCAGAATCTTCAGCAAACTTATCGCGTGACGAAGGTCGTCAACAAGCCGAGAAAAGGCAAGCGAAGAGGAGTACGCGGCCGCGCTCTAGGCCTGGACGTTCTTGGCGCCGGCAAGCGCGACGGTCTGGTTGTGCCGCCGAACAATCAAGGCCGCCTCACGCCGCTCTATAATCAGAATGATGATGGCGACATGCGCGCCAAAGAGGGCGTCGCATCGATCGAAGCGCTCGATCCCTACACAAAATCGGGCATCGCCAAACTGAAGGACGGCTATATTGCTTTTGCTGGTCAGCGCGACGATGGGTTCTATGCAGACATTCAATCGATCTTTGACCTCGATCTAAGTTTTGGACGGGATACGGGCACGCCAACGAAACCGTTCGATAGCCAGGGCGGCTTCAACGTCCACACAATTGTCCTAAATATTCCGATTGAGGAACTTGAAGGCGCACAAATCGCTGGCGTTTATGCAACGACCAGCCGACGCAAATTTGAAGATTTCAAGAGAAACAACGGTCCGAAGTCGTTTGAAGACTTTGGCCCGAACTTCGGCACCTTTGATCAGGTTGGCCGGCAGGGCAACCCGCTTTTCGTTGAAGCGTTGCTGCCGATCAACAGGAAAGACGGCTACAATCAAGGCTCGCCGAAAGACGATTTCGACCTGCGCGACTTCGCCGCTCAGCCAGAGCTCGCTGGCTTCGGTCCGGGCCCGCTAATGCCCGGGCTTCTCGAACAGATCTTCATTCCAGACCTGATCAAAGTGGACTTGACCACTGGTCCGGCGAAACTTGCGGGTGAAGAAGATTTTGATCGACTCGGCGTGTTTGGCGGCGATGTTCTGAAAAGCCAGGTTCAAGATCCGTTTGCGAATGGCGGATTTATTCCGGGCGGCTGGCCGAATGGGCGACGCTTTGGTGATGATGTCGTTGACATTGCGGTGATTGCCCTTGGGTTGAGCGGCATTGTTCCGGAACCGGATGATGACATCACGGAGATCTTTTCCGACGTTAATATCGATCGCGTCGACCGAAACGACATTACTTTTAATGATGTCTTCCCTTACGCCGCAACGCCGCTCAATGGGCGCAATCACGGCCACCACGACGAAAGCGACGGCGAGTAACGTTAGCCTTCGATAGCACGGGCGGGACTATTCCCGCCCGTTTCCACTTTTAGCTCGGAGATCTCGCAATGATATCATTCCACAAACTTGCTTATGCCGTACTCACGCCATTGGCGGTTACTATTAGCTTGTCGACGACGCATGCTGGGGCGCATCCTCGCGGTCATGAACATGCGGATCAAACAGAAGGCTCCGCGCGGAGCAGCTCTAATTCACATGATGATCAGCTCGATGCTTTTCAGCAGCTGCTGGACGCAAGCCCGACAGATGAAAAAACCGCCGTCGCTTACGCACGCTATGCGGTAAGTAAGGCGCGCCGCCTTGGCGATACAGACCTTTTGCGCCAGGCGGAACACGCCTTGTCACCTTGGGACGACAACGCAAATGTAGCGAACGAAGTCCTCATTGTCCGAGCCAACATCAAACAAATCGATCACCGTTTTGACGATGCGCTTTCCGACCTTGAAATCGTCCTGAGGCGGCAACCCTCCAACCCGCAGGCGCTTCTTTCGCGCGCCTTCATTCTCGCAACGACAGGTGACGCAAAATCCGGCATCAAGGACTGCGCGGCGTTGAAGCCGAATGTTTCCCTCGTCATTCGAGAGACTTGTGCGGCGCGGTTGAGCAGCCTGACGGGTGCATTGGACGCGTCTCAGCGGCGCATGAAAGCGGTTTTGCAGATCGCGCGCACAGCGGACTCAGAGGAAAGAAACTTCGCATTGGCTGTCGCCGCCGAGATTGCGCAACGCAATGGCGCCGCTGATCTTGCGGAACAGTATTACAGCGCGCTTTTGGCGACCGATCCGGAATCAGTATTTGCGCGTGCAGCCTATGCAGATTTTTTACTGAACGAAAATAATCGCGCAGCCGCGCTCGAAGTTATCGGCGACGCGCCCCACACAGAAGCGCTCCTGTTGTTAAGCGCTTTGGGAGGAAACAACACTAATGACGCGCTCTCGATAAAGTCTGCAGATGAACTTAGCGCGCGAATGGCTTCAGATCGAATTAGTGGCGATTTTTCCCACGCGCGCGAATATGCGCGGTTCGCGTTTGACTATCTGAATGACCCTGAACTTGCGCTGGTGTTTGCGCAAGAGAATTGGCGTGTGCAAAAAGAACCGATTGACGCACGTATTCTTGCGCGCGCAGCGATTGCAAACGGGGCGCAAGAAATCCTCATCAACTTAAAGCAATGGTTGGCGCATAGCGGTTTTGAAGACCCAAAACTGGAGCGTATTCTGATGCAACCGCTCACGACGCATGGCTTTGGGCGAGAGGCGTCGATCTCGCCCCTCTCGAATCCGTGATCAAATATTTTCGCCGCCTGTGAACCTTCGTCGATTCTCATCGTAACCACGCCTGTCTTGCAAACGAGAAAAGGCGGCTGAAGCGATGGTCGAAACAAGATGCAACAATGCGCTAGACGCGCTCCTGGCAAATACCGCAATGGGCGATCGCCAGGCCTTTCGGACGCTCTATACCGCCACATCCGGAAAGTTGTTTGCCGTCATAATAAAAATTCTCGGAAACACGGCCGACGCCAGCGAGGTGCTGCAGGAAGCCTACATTACCGTGTGGCGCCGCGCCGGTCGGTTCGATCCTGAGCGAGGAAAGGCGATTTCGTGGCTCGCCGTCATTGCGAGAAATGCTGCGATCGACGCCATCCGCAAGCGGCGGCCCGAGCAGGTCGGCGAAGAGTTTTGTGAGCATCTGGTCGATGAACAGCCAACACCCTTTGATTGCTTGCTTGAAAACGACGTTTCAAAAGAGCTTTTGGGCCGGATGCACCGACTGCCTGTGTCTCAACGGAACGCTGTTCGCCTCTTTTATCTTGAAGAGAATTCTCTTGCTGAGATTTCCTACAAAATGGAGGCGCCGATCAATACCGTCAAATCCTGGGTCAGGCGCGGCGTGGCGAATCTTCGGAGCGAGTTTAGCGACCAAAAAATGCATGAGTTTCTCTAGCCGCCAGTGTTCCCC
>JBCBSY010000086.1:0-7076 GCA_039818925.1 Pseudomonadota bacterium
CGCCTATGCGTTTAACGTTGGCGCAATTACTCGCGCGAAGCAGCATTATCGTGTCTTCACGTCGTCATTCCTGCACGGCGACTACCTGCATCTTCTTTTTAATATGATGACGCTTTTGTTCTTTGGGCCAGCCGTTGAGCAGCTGCTTGGAACCGATGGATTTCTGGTTGTTTATTTCGGGGCCGTACTCGCTAGCGGCATCATCTCGTTTTATATGAATCGAGAAAACTACGCCTATACGTCACTTGGCGCCTCCGACGGTGTTTCAGGCGTGATTTTGTCTTTTTGTCTTTTCTTTCCGCTTGCGGAGATCAACTTCATGTTTGTGCCGGTTGGTATTCCAGCAATCCTCTACGGCGTCTTTTTCATGCTGATTTCCGCCAAAATGATGGGCGGCGGCGGCCGCATTGCCCATGAGGGACATCTCGGCGGGGCGATCGCCGGGGTTGTGCTGACAGTATTGATGCGCCCCGACGTGCTCACCCGGATTTTTGGCTGAAAAACGCCCTGGAGCGCTTGGTTTCCAACCCATTTAGACCATTTGCTTGCGCTCAAGTTGGGATGCAGTGCTATATTGCCGGGGAATTGCAGCGGGGGTGGCGTATGTCCCGGATCCGGCTGCCGGAGGGGGTGCCGGCGGAAAATCAGAATACCAGCCGTCAACGCTACGGCGGTGATGCGGGTGTCGATAAGCGTGGCGGCTTCGCGCCGACCGCATCGGGGTCGGCCGGGCAGGAACCCTCAAGCACGGCTTATTCGGCGCCGGATACAGCGACGCCGATTTTCCTCGGAAACCCTGAAAGCGACAGTGTGCGCAGCTCCGCCCGCACCGTTCGTGAAAAACACGAAGTTTACGAACGGGTCGTTGAGGACGACGAAGACGAAACGCCCTCAAAAGATACTGGGGACGAAGATGACGTCATTACGCATGGATTTCACCCGCCAGCGCCGTTGCTTATTTTGATCGCTATTGGATTGTTGCTGATTGCGCTCGCCGCGTTTGTGGTTTCACGCAATCAGGAGACGACACCGCTTTGCTCAGAGCTTCCCGCCTGGAACCAGTATAATTGTATTCCTGGATAGACGTTATACGAGGCGGTCAGTCTGGGAGCCGCGCTCGCGCATGATCTTTTGATAGGCGTAGTTCACTTTTTGCGAAGCCAGCACTGCTGCTTTTGAGATTTCTTCATCAAGGCCCAGCGAAGCAAGCGAGTCAGGGTGAACCGCTTTCATCCGCGCCTTGTAAGCGGTGCGGATTTCATCGTCGCTTGCGCTGGGCGCAATGCGCAGCGTGGCATAGGCGTCGAACTTATCCATTGTCTTGGCTTCGACTTTTTCGTCAGTGGAAAAGTCTTCCCCGTAGATTTTTGAATTCTTGCCTTCTTCCTTTTTTTCTCCGGCTTCAATAATTGAGGCGATCTGCGATTTGGCGACGATCATGGTTTCGCCCGACTGCAGGCGCACCGGAATAAAGGAACGGGCGTCATTGAGAAGATCGGAAGCGCGTTCGCCCAGACTTGCGAAAACGGTCGCCTGGACCGGATTTTCGCAAGTCGAAAGTTGCAACACCACATGGATTTCGTTGCGGTGCCGGTAAGTCCTTTGCTTGGTGTCGAAGGCGCTCATTTCGTGTCTCGTTTCGCTGTTCAGGCGGTTCGAAATGAGACTTGCAACCTGCTTGCCAGTTTAACTTTTGGCGGCGGCGCGGCTGATTGAGCTGAGCTTCAAGATTAACGCCGGCGTGTTAAAACGCCGGCGTTCACTTTCTTGTAGGGTTAATAACGGGTTGCAAGGGATTGCGGCGCCAGGCGGTCGGCGAGCGATCCGATTTCCATCGTCGTATATTCGTTGATGACGGCGCGGGCTTCGGCGATGGCTTCGGCGTTCGACTTTTCGCCTGCGGCGACAGCGTCCGCCAGGGGCAGGATTTGCATATAAAGCTCTTCCGGTTCGCCCTGAATCGTAAGTCCAAACGGTCTGCCCGATGCTTCCATTTCGGACCACTTCTGCCGGACGCCTGCCCAGAAGCGCTCGGTCGCCGCCCAATAGTCTTCGGCGACGGCGATCTCGTAGCTGTCGTCGCGCGTGTATGTGTTGACGCCAATTTCACGGACCAGAAGCTGTTGACCGCCGGTCAGGACAAGCTTTGAGTTGTCCTGTTCATGCACCCAGCCGAAGGGCGTGATGGCATGGCGGTTGACCGCGTCAATTGCGTGATAATCGTCGCGTTTGGTCGCGTCACGGCGGGGCAGAGGGCGCCATTCCGCCGGCGGCGTCCATTCGGAAACGCCGCCGTCATGAGACCAGGCGGCCAGCGCACCATAGCGCGGCGCATCGTCAACCTGATAGACGATCTGCGACCACTTCCCCTTGCGTTTCACCTCGCTAACGGCGCGATGCTCCCAGGCGTTGCCGCCGACGAAGATCAAAACGCTTTCCGGCTCGTAATGCCAGTCCTGGCGCCAGTGTTTGACAGGAAACTTGTCCTTGCCGCCAACGACAAGAACGTGCTGCATGCTGATGAAGTCGCCGCGATCCTCAATCACGCGGACGCTTTCATAACCGCCGGTGATGTAGGGCTCCGGCAATTCGTACCCGTCGACAAAGGCGACGGTTTCCTCAAAGTCGAAAGTCACCTTGTAGTCGCCGGCCATGGCGAGAATCGCTGCGCGGTCCTGTTCGAACTTTTCGCCCATATCTACCGTATGCGCGTCTGCTGTTGCGGCGGGGGCGATGGTGGTTGTCGTGGCGCAGCCGCCAAGAGCAAGCGCGGCGAGCGCGCCGGCAGCGAGCGTTTGGATGTTTCGGATCATCAGTTTTCTCCGAGTTTCAATTCATTTTGCTTCAACATGAACAAATGGCCCTGGACGATTGACTCTAGTCGCAACTTGTCGACTGCGGCTCCCAGCTCTCTCCGCGGCGTAGTGTTCAAAAAACTTCTTAATGCGAACGATTCTGAGTTGCAATCGCAAAAACCCGCTGATATGAATTTTGTTATTGCAAATCATTCGCAACTTGTGCCGCCGGGCGGTTGCGCCAGTTGGAAGTTTCCGGAGGGGATAATGAAGGCAGTTTTACTGGGGTGTGCCGCTGTTCTTGCGCTTGATGCCGCCGCTTTTGCCCAAGAGCCGAATTCTAGCGACATTACTGAAGTCGAAGCGGGGGCCGAAGACGTCATCACCGTCTATGCGACCCGGAACCCAATCCCGGCGTTCGATTACCCAGGCCAGGTAACGGTCGTCGAGAAAGATGTGATCGACGATTTCAATCCATCGACCCTTTCTGATGTCTTTGACGCGGTGCCGGGAGCGAATTTCTCCAGCGGGCCGCGGCGCACCGGCGATGCCCCTGATGTGCGCGGGCTCTCTGGCGAAGGCGTGCTCGTCCTGTTCGATGGCGCTCGCCAGAGCTTCCTTTCCGGTCATGACGGTCGCTTCTTTGTCGATCCTGATCTTGTCCGCGCGGTAGAGGTTGTGCGCGGGCCGACCTCGGCGCTTTACGGCTCTGGCGCTTTGGGCGGCGTTATCGCGGTGCGCACGATCACCGCCGACGACTTTCTTGAAGACGGCGAGCGCGCCGGCGTCAAAGCAAGTGCGGGCTTCCAAAGTGTCAATGACGAATTCCGACTGTCTGGAACCGGCGTCTGGCGCAGCGAAGATGAGCGCCTCGACCTTGTCGGCAATTTCACCTTGCGCAATTCCAGCGACATTGAACTTGGCAACGGTCTGACTTTGCCCGCCGACGATGAGATCCTGTCATCATTGTTGAAAGCGACAGTGCGCCCGAATGACGACTGGACCCTGTCCGCGTCCTGGATCCGTTATGGCGGCGACAGCGTTGATCCGAACAATCCGCAAGGCGTTAATACGGCGGGCGCCGGCAACTCGCTTGTCGAGCGCGATATTGATTCCAACACCATTCAGGGAACGGTGAATTTCAATCCGGCGTCGAACAACCTGATTGACGCCAATCTTGTCGGCTATTTCACGCGCAATACTGTCGAGGAAGACGAAGTTGAAACGACGCGACTGATCTCCCGCGAAGTTGAAACCTTCGGCGTCTCTTTCGACAACCGCTCGCGGTTTAATCTTGGACCTGCGGACCTGACGCTGACCTATGGCGGCGAATATTATCGTGACGAACAGGTCGGTCTTGATAACACGACAGTGGACGGCACGCGCGGCGGCGTGCCTGACGCAACCGGCAAATTTTACGGCGCGTTTGCGCAGGCCGAACTCAGCCTGACCGGACCTTACGGCGTCGTGACAGTGATCCCGGGCGTGCGGTGGGACCGGTTTGAAAACGACGCGGTCGGCGAGGCGTCCACTGATGATGAAGCGGTCTCTCCGAAAGTCGGCGTCTCATGGAAGCCGATTCCTGAAATCATCTTATTCGGCAATTGGGCTGAAGCCTTCCGCGCGCCGTCCTTTAACGAGATTTACGCTGACGGCGTTCACTTCCAGATTCCAAACTTCTCCGTGCCGGGACCGTTCGGCCCCATGGGTCCGCCCGCGCTGGTGACAAATTTCTTCGTCCCAAATCAGGATCTTGTGCCTGAAGAATCGCAGACTTGGGAAGTCGGCGCCGGGGTCGATCTTGAAAATCTTCTGTTTGACGGCGACAGCTTCACCGCAAAGGGCTCTTACTATCAATCTGACGTCACCAATTTGATTGATCTTGAAGTGAACATTCCGTTTACGTGCTTTCTTACGCCCGGCGAATTGCCGCCTTTCGCGCCGCCCTGTGGTTCCGGGGAAGCGTTCGGCAACTTTTCCCGCAACGTAAATGTGGTCAACGCCGAGTTGAACGGAGTCGAACTCGAAGCGTTTTATGATTCCGAATACGCGTATATGCGCGGCAACTTCACCACTATTGACGGCGTCGACGCCGACTCAGGTGATTTTGTCGGCGTTCTTGCGCCCTCGACCTTTTTCATCGATGGCGGTGTGAAGTGGCCTGACGCTGACTTACGCCTTGGCGCGCGCATGCTCATCGCGAGTGACTTCAATGAAGTCAACGATCCGGTCGATGCCAGGGATGGCTATGCAGTCGGCGACATTTACGCTGTCTGGGAGCCGTCGAGCGGCGTTCTTGAAGGGCTGCGCCTTGATCTCGGCGTCGATAACATCACCGACGCGAATTACGAAGTGGTGTTTGCCGGGGTTAGTCAGCCAGGCCGCAATTTCAAAGCGGCGATCAGCTGGCGCCAAGGTTTTTAGAGACTTGGGATTTTAAGAGGAGTCTTATGGAAATCACCCATGGCGAAGACCGATCGCTTTTGTCCTGGCTGATCGTGCAGGAAAAAGTAATCCGCATGTGGATCGAGGAAACTATGAACGCCGGATCCGGCGAGCAGGCCCTCGTTGAAAACCTGGAGGCGCATCGATCATGGCTTGCTGAGCGCATCAATGAACTGACAAGGCATGCGGCGTGATGAGCAAGACGGAAAATGTTTCCTGGCTTTTGTTTGCAGGCGTTTTTTTCAGTGTGCTGGCGTCGGCCTGGCTGATTTACACCGGCGCAGAGATCGCCATGGCGTCCGAACGAGAGGTGTTGATCGCCGCGATCTGGCGGCATATCGGCTATGGCGCGGTGCTGGCGCCATTATTTGTTTGCTATCTGGTCTGGCGGATCGCCGATTACCGGCGTTGTCCGGCTCAAAGCCTAGTCGGCGCTGTTCTGTTCTGGTCGATGATCGGCGTACTGGCGTTCCTCCTTTTGTCGGGACCGGTCGTTGTATGGACCTTCGGTTTCCCGGTGCGTGTATTCGACTGGTTTGAAATTCCCAATCCGATCGGCAAGCTGCCGGCGTTGCACGATCCGTTGGAACAGGCGCATGTTGTCATTGGCTATGCGGCGGCTTTAATTATCCTAGCGGACTTTCTGGCGTTTATGCGCCGCCGGCTGCGCGCCTGATTTCGCAAGGCGATACTCTAAGGGAACGGTCGCTCTTGCTTTGGTGCATCACCTTTGGGGTGTGATTCCATCCACTGCATGAGATAGCGTGCAGGGAAAGCCCAGGCGATCCCGGCGACGAGGAAGTAGGGCGCTTTCAATAGCTGGTTGTTGGGAATGAGTTCGCTGAGCGCCGCGGCGGCGAAGAAATAAAGGCCCAGCGCTGGCAAGAACACAGCGAAACCGATGAATTTCTTGACTCGAGGGCTCATTCCTGGATCCTTGCTAAATTATTCAGCGCATGAAATGAAAGTCGAAAATACGCCCGTCGCATTTGGCGATTTTCATTGAGCCTCCACCTCCGCCCGTAGTTACTATTATTGTGTCCTCGTCAAGTATTCGATCATCTTTTTTTAGCACCTGCGAGACCGCCCAATAATCCTGATACTCCTCAGTTATGATGTCATAATTTTGCCAGTTATTTTTTGGGAGTATCGCGAGTGCTATGGCTACGGCTTCTTCCTGATCATCAACTATTGGTCCATTGATTAGCCCCGGCCTTGTCAAGCAGTCATTAGGAGGTATTGAGCCTGCGCATCCTAAGAGAAGTAGGGGAAAGATAATCAGCTGTTTCATCCAGCAGCCTTTTTTGGCTTGTCAATTTGAGATCAACACCAATGAGATTATTCTTTTAGCCGTATATCACGCACAAGAACGGTTTTAATACCTGCCGCGACGCGGGGTCGCGGGCAAAATGACGTCAAATGCCCTAAATGACGGCCATGGCCTCTATCACGCTCTCATCATCTTCGCAAAATTCGCATCAAGCCCCGGCGGTGAACGCCGGCGCGGCAAGCCCTAAGGCGGCGCGGCGGATCGCGATCTGGCTATGGATCATGTGCGGTCTTGTCGCCGTCATGGTGATTGTCGGCGGCGCCACACGGCTCACCGATTCCGGCCTTTCCATTACCGAATGGCGGCCCGTGACCGGCGTCATCCCGCCGTTGACGGAAGCGCAATGGCAGGTGGAGCTGGAGAAGTATCGCCAGATCCCGGAATACCAGCAGGTGAATTACGGGATGAGCCTGGCTGAGTTCAAAGTGATCTATTGGTGGGAATGGGGACACAGGCTGCTTGGCCGCGTGCTTGGCCTTGCCTTCTTCGTCCCCTTCGTTGCTTTT
>JBCBSY010000087.1:0-6962 GCA_039818925.1 Pseudomonadota bacterium
AACGGTGAAATAGTCTTCCGGCACCTCGCCAAGCTCGTGTTTTGACCCTGGTGTCACGGGCCGGGCGGGATGACCGTCAAACGGACCAGTATAAAGCCGCTTGGGTTCCAGAAACATGACCGGATCTTCATCCTCAATCGAAGCGACTAAAAGGCCCTTGGCGTCATAGGGGTTGGACGGAATAACCGTCTTGATGCCGGAAACATGGGCGAATAACGCTTCAGGACTTTGACTATGCGTTTGACCGCCGAAAATCCCGCCCCCTGTCGGCATGCGCACCACCATGGGCACTGTAAAGTCGTTATTCGATCGGTAGCGGATGCGCGAGGCCTCCGACGCGATCTGATCGTAGCCCGGATACATATAGTCAGCGAACTGGATTTCGACGCAAGGACGCAAGCCATAGGCGCCCATGCCGATCGCGGCGCCGACAATGCCGCTTTCGCTGATCGGCGCATCAAAACAGCGATGCGCGCCATATTTTTTCTGCAAATCCTGGGTGCAGCGGAAAACGCCGCCGAAAAACCCGACATCTTCGCCAAAGACGACGACATTGTCGTCGCGCTCCATGGCGTTGTCCATGGCGCTGCGGATCGATTGAATCATAGTCATGCGCGCCATAACTAAAGCCCCGCTTCCTGGCGCTGACGGCGAAGGTGCAGCGGCATTTCTTTGTAAACATCGTCGAACATGGTGGCGGGCGATGAATGTGGGCCGTCATGCAACGTACCGTTTTTCTCCGCCTGCTTTTGCGCTTCGGCGACTTGCGCCTCCAGCATCTCTTTCATCTGGTGATGCTGCGCTTCGGACCAGACCCCGCGTTTGATCAAATGTTCCTTTAACCGGTCCACCGGATCGCCTAGCGGCCAACTGGTCGATTCTTCCTTTGCTCTGTAAGCGGAAGGGTCATCGGATGTTGAATGTGCGCCCATGCGATAGGTCACATATTCGATCAATGTCGGCCCCAGCCCCATGCGGGCGCGGTCTGCCGCCCATTTCGCGACTGCGTAGACTGCGAGATAATCGTTGCCGTCAACGCGCAACGACGGGATGCCGAAGCCGTGACCACGCGACGCGAAGGTTGCGGAATTGCCGCGTGCGATGCCCTGAAATGTCGAGATCGCCCATTGATTGTTGACAATGTTCAACACCACCGGCGCGCGGTAGGTCGAAGCAAAGACAAGCGCGGAATGAAAATCGTTTTCCGCTGTCGACCCTTCACCGATCCAGGAGGAGGCGATTTTCGTGTCGCCCTTGATGGCCGACGCCATCGCCCAGCCGACCCCTTGAATAAACTGCGTCGCGAGGTTGCCGGAAATAGTGAAGAAGCCATGCTCCTTCGAACAATACATGATCGGTAGCTGCCTTCCCATCAGCGGGTCGGCGGCGTTGGAGTAAATCTGGTTCATCATGTCGACCATCGGATACTCGGTCGATAACAACAGGCCTTGCTGGCGATAGGTCGGGAAGTTCATATCGCCTGGCTTCAGCGCTTTGGAAAACGCGCACGCGATCGCCTCTTCACCGAGACACTGCATGTAAAAGCTGGTTTTGCCCTGACGCTGCGCCATGGTCATGCGCGCATCGAAAGCACGCACCCGCATCATGTCTTCCAGGCCTTCTTTAACTTGCTCATCCGTCAGCATGTCCGCCCACGGACCAACCGCTTCGCCTTCGCGGTTCATGACGCGGATGATCGTATAGGCAAGATCGCGCATATCGCCAGCGTCAGCGTCAACCGGCGGCTTCGGCGCGGCGCCGGCCTGCGGGATCGGCACGTTGGAAAAATCCGGCTTGTCGCCTGGCCGGAATTCGGGCTCGGGAACATGCAAGGATAGCGGCGGGGTGTCGCTCATTCAGCTCTCCGGGTTTCCTCCGGCTCGCGCAAACAATTTGCGAAGCCTTTGATTTCACGAAATCTTCTCGATGGAATCTCGTTTTGCGCACAGCATGTAGTCTGGCGGCCGGGCCCGTGGCAATGGCCGGGGATCGACTTGCGGAAAAATAGCGATGCCGTCCCCGGGGAGGATTTTTCGGAGCGGATAGTGCTATTTTATTGCTCGCTGGCGCAGGAAACTGCGCAGCAATTTTCCGCTGCGCTGGCGCCTGCGCTGCTGGCGTCACCGGCGCGTTCTTGCCGCCTTTTTAGTTTTATCGTGCCGCCAATGCTGTAGACATGCCGGCTTCGAGCAACCAAGCCACACTGAAGAGAGGCCGACAATGCTGGCAAAGATTATGATTACGGGATTGCGAGGATTTGCTTTCGCGGCGATCCTGACGGCGGGCGCCATTGGCGCATCGGCCCATGCAACCGATGCGCCGAAGAACCGCTACACAGTGAATGGTGAAGCCGTAGCGCCGGAGATGCAAAAACAGATGGCGTTTTACGGCATCGGTCCCGGCGCTTATTACATTGACGCGCAATGCAATTACGGCCCCGAGGGTGAAGCCCCGGCCGGCAACATCGATGGCGGCCCGGCACGCAACTGGGGCGGCGTTGAACCCCGCGGCACAGACAACAACCCTTACGCCCTCGCTTATGTGAATGGCGTGACCGGCGTTCGGATTTTCTGGGTCTATTCGCCGAGTATGTTCTCTGGCGCGACCGGCGGCTCGTCAGGCTATGTCCATGTCTGCCCGGGCAATGTGTATCATCGCAGCGCTGAAGGCGCGACGAACATTGGCGGCGATTACGACGTTGAGACCGGTCACAATGATTCCTGGGCGGGCGTCGCCGGCATGTCGAGCGGCGCAGGGCGCTGGGCGATTGAAGACAGCGCGCAAGGCCCGCAGCTCGCATTTTTCGACAGCGAAGGCGGATCGCAGCGCGTCGCGCTGGCGACCATGCTGCAAGGGCGCTGGAAATTCGGGCAAACAACTTATGCGGCCGAAGCGGGTAAGGCGTCCTGTTAGCAATCGCTTTTTGACTGGCTCATTGTGCGGCGCGGCTTACCAGCCGCCGCCACCGCCGCCGCCGCCGCCGCCGCCGGAGAAGCCGCCTCCGCCGGAGCCTGAAGACGATGAGCTTTGCGGCAGCGCGCTGGCGACCCCTGTCGCCATACTCGCCATTAGCGCCTTGTTGATCCCGCCAATGGAATGATGCCGCCCGGTCCCGTGCGCCCATCGCGGTTGGTAGTTTGTCGCTTCTTCCGGAATGAGTTTTTCGAAGTGACGCGTCCACGGCTCTTCAACGCAGAGCGCCGCCGCATAGGGCAAAAACCGTTCATAGCGCTCAACCGTCATCGGCGGCGGCGCCTCGCTCCCCGGCTCCACGGAATTGAGCTGAAGCTGTTCCGCCGTTTTCAGATAAAGTCTGAACCCTTCAATTTCCGTTCGCACTGCCTGCCCATGCGCGGTCGGCGCCGGCAAAAAATATGAGAACGCAAAGGTGAGCGCAATGAGCGCGGCCACAGCCGCCGTATGCCAGAGCGACCAGGCGATCGCGACATTCGCGGCGATGATAATCGCCACAATCGTCAAAGCCGCGCCCAAAATCAGAAAGCCGGTGTTCCAGACAAAATAAGGCTTACCGTATTTTTTGCCGATTTCGTTTTTGAATTTCGTATAGGCGCTGGTGAACGTCCGGTCGTATTTTTCGCCAAGCGTGAAGCTGTCCCTTGCATCGAAAACCCCGTGCATCAATCGCCGTTCTTCCGCCGCGATCTCGCCAGCGCCGCTCTGCAGCGTTAGTTTGGTTTTTTTCTTGTCGATCGCATCGATTTCAATTCGGTCCTTGACCGCAAGATGTAGCAGCGTTGCAATCAACCCCCGGTGACCTGAAAACTTGCGGTAATAGACGTGATGCGCTGCCGCCGGCGAATAACCCTCGGGCGGCGCGTAGCGCGGGAACACCGGGCCCTTCGCTGGATCGCGTCCGAAGCGATGGAACGTTGTCGCATAAAACATGGACAGGAGCGCGAGCGCGCCGCCAAGCACAACGCCCGCTGCATTGCGCACCCACCATTCGGCGCGGCGGTCCGATGCCGAGGGCGGATCGATCACGCCTTTTTCAAAACCGACCGCAATGGTGAGCCCCTCGCCGCGCTCAAGCGGCGTCGTCGTTTCAAAAACATGGGCGTTGCCGGATGCCGTATACACGTATTCCCGATCCGCAGCGCCTTGCCGGCCTGTATACGCGGCCAGTTGAGTCGCCGGCGCGCCGTCAGGAAGCATTACGCTCACGCGTGCGCGCGCAATCGGAAAGTTCCAGTAATTGCCGGTGGCGTTCCAGTAAATCTCATCATAACCATCGAAATATCGGATCTGGTTCTTCACCTCATATTCAATCTCATAAAGGTGCCGCCCGCTACGCAGGAACACATCCGCATCGCCGATCCGGATGCGAAACGTATTGTCCATACGCTCGATCGCATAAGGCTCTCTCTCACCGTTCCGCGTGATGCGCTCCACATCATAGTCATAGGGCAGTTTGACGCCGCCTTTATCGTAGTAGCGCGGCAGATCGCGAAAAATGCCGCGCCGGATCTCGTTTCCCTCCGATGTGACGGTGATCTTTTCGGTGACAATGATGTCGCCATCCTGCTGCACATCAATTTCAACCGTGAAGTCGTTGATCTGCTCCGCGGCGAAAGCGGTTGAGGACCAGACAAAAGCCGCAAGGACGGCAAAGATATAGCGCAGCATCATGAATTCGAATCCAGCGCCACGGAAGGAACCGCTCGCTCAGCGGTTTCAATTTCAAAATAGTCGCGTTTTGAAAATCCGAACGGCGCGGCTACCAAATTCACCGGCACGCTTTCAACAAAGGTGTTCAACTCACGCACGGCGCCATTATAGAACCGCCGCGCCATTTCGATTTTATCTTCGGTTTCAGACAATTCGTTCTGAAGGTCCAAGAAGTTGCCGCTTGCTTTCAACTCCGGATAATCTTCCGCCACGGCGATGATTTTTGCGACAGGTCGTGAGAGTTCGCTTTCCGCGCGGCCACGTGCAGTCGGGTCTTCGCCAGCGGCCAGCGCTGCGCTTCTTTTTTCGGTGATGTCTGCAAAAAGCTGGCGCTCATGCGACGCATAAGCTTTCACCGTCGCCACTAATTTCGGAATGAGATCGCTGCGCCGCTTTAGCTGAACGTCAATGTCGGCCCAACCATTGTTCACAAGCTGACGGCGTTTGACCAACAGATTGAAGATCACCGCAAGGCCAACGCCCAACAGCACCGCCAGTATCAGAATAAAAATGAAACCAGACATCTCGCCCCCTCTTGAGCACTATATAAGCAGGACGCGCCAGGATTTTAAGGCGTCAGCGCATTTTGATGATCAAATGGATCACTTGATCCTCATCCTGAGGAGCAAGAATTCTTCGTCCTTCGAGACACGAGCTTCGCTCGCCCTCAGGATGAGGAATTCTTGCGTCTCGAAGGATGGTCCAAATGTGAATCAATTTCAGTTCAGATCGCCTTAACCAGCTGCAAGCGCCGCCCAGGCTTGTTCGGTCAACACGGTGACGCCCAATGCTTCGGCCTTTTTTAATTTTGAACCCGCGCCAGAGCCCGCAACAAGATAGTCGGTCTTGCCGGAGACCGATCCAGACACTTTTGCGCCGAGCGCCTGTGCGCGCGCTTTTGCTTCATCGCGCGTCATGGTCTCTAACGTGCCAGTAAAAACAACCGTTTTGCCAGCCACAGCGCTCAACGCGTTTGCCGCCTCTGCTTTTTCCGGCGTCACTTCCTCCAACAAGCGGTCCACGGCTTCGCGATTATGGGCCTCGTCAAAAAAATCAAGTACGCCGCGAGCCACCAGTGCGCCGACCCCGTCAATCGAGAGCATGTCTTCATAGGCGGGGCTTTCCGCCTCGCGGGCTTTCACCGCCGCGTCGTAAAAGCTTTTAAAATCGCCGTAGTGTACAGCGAACAGCCGCGCATTGGTTTCGCCCACATGCCGAATGCCCAATGCATTGATAAAGCGCGCTGTTGAAATTGATCGCCGCTCGTCAATGGCGTCAAAAAGATTGTGAACGGACTTTGTATTGGTTGGCCGGCGCTCTCCGCTTTTTAATTCACGATAGGCGTAAAGGTCAATTTCGCCCCCATCCTGACGGCGGCGCAAGGTGAAAATATCCGCCGGTTCCTTAATGATGCGTTGTTCAAAAAACGCGGCGATCTGCTTTTCGCCAAGCCCCTCAATGTCAAACGCCTGACGCGACACAAAATGTTTCAGCCGTTCGACCGCCTGCGCCGCACAGACCAGCCCGCCGGTGCAACGCTTGTCCACATCCGCCTTGCCGGTGGACGGGTTCACCTCATTCACCGCATGCGACCCGCAGACAGGACAGGCGTCAGGAAACTTGAACGGCTTGGCGCCTTTCCGGCGTTTGTCCGTAATGACTTCGACAATTTGCGGGATGACATCACCGGCGCGCTGAATCACCACGGTGTCGCCTTCGCGAATATCCTTACGGGCGATTTCATCTGCATTGTGTAGCGTTGCATTGGTGACGACAACGCCGCCGACGGTCACCGGTCTGAGACGCGCCACCGGCGTCAGTTTACCGGTCCGGCCAACCTGAATGTCGATTTTCTCCAGCAGGGTGATGGCTTTTTCCGCCGGGAATTTATGCGCAATCGCCCAGCGAGGATGACGTGACACGAACCCCAACCGGTCCTGCAGATCGAGCCGATCGACTTTGTAGACGACGCCGTCAATATCGTAGCCGAGCGTCGCACGTAATTCCTCGATTTTTCGGTACTGCGTGAGCATTTCTGAGACGGACTTGCAGCGCCGGGTTAATTTATTGATCTGAAAGCCAAGTTTTTTTAATCGCTGGATCGCGTCCCATTGTGTCGTCGCGAGGGGGGCGCTTAGCTCGCCCCAGGCATAGGCGAAAAACCTGAGCGGCCGGCTGGCCGTGATTCTGGTGTCCAGCTGGCGCAGCGATCCGGCGGCCGTGTTCCGCGGATTGACATAGGTCTGCTTCCCGGCAGCCGCCTGACGTTCGTTGAG
>JBCBSY010000088.1:0-6927 GCA_039818925.1 Pseudomonadota bacterium
CTGGCAGCGTCGAGCCAGGCCTGGGGAACGCCGTCGGCTCTCGCTTGTTTTTGCACCTCTGAATCGTTCGGGTCGAGGAAGATATCGAGATGGCTTTCGTAAAGATCCGTCTCTTTCTCAACACTCGCCGCCTGTTCAATCCGGTCGGCGTCATAAAGAACAACGCCGAGATAGCGGATGCGTCCGACACATGTCTCCGAACATACCGTAGGTTGCCCCGCTTCAAGCCGCGGGTAGCATAATGTGCACTTCTCCGATTTACCTGTATTCCAGTTGTAATAAATCTTCTTGTAAGGACAGCCGGACACGCACATGCGCCAGCCGCGACACTTGTTCTGATCGATGAGAACAACGCCGTCCTCTTCACGCTTGTAGATGGCGCCCGACGGACAAACTGCGACGCAGGCCGGATTAAGGCAGTGCTCGCACAGACGCGGAAGATACATCATGAATGTGTTTTCGAACTGCCCGTAGATTTCCTTCTGGACATTTTCGAAGTTGTAGTCTTCCGAGCGTTTGGAAAATTCGCCGCCGAGGATCTCTTCCCAGTTCGGGCCCTTGTGAATTTTTTCCATCCGCTCGCCGGTAATCAACGAGCGAGGGCGGGCCGTCGGCGAGGCTTTCAACTCCGGCGCTTTTTGAAGGTGCTCATAATCGAAAGTGAAGGGCTCATAGTAGTCGTCAATCTCGGGAAGGTCGGGATTTGCAAAGATCTTCGACAGGATCCCGAGCTTACCGCCCAGCTTCGGTTCGATCTTGCCGTTGGCCTTCCGCTTCCAGCCGCCGTTCCACCGCGCCTGATCTTCCCAGTCATCAGGATAGCCAATGCCGGGTTTTGTCTCGACATTGTTGAACCAGGCGTATTCAACGCCTTCCCGGCTTGTCCACACATTTTTGCAAGTGACAGAGCAAGTATGACAACCGATGCATTTGTCGAGATTGAGGATCATCGAAATCTGCGCGCGAATTTTCATTTCGCAAACTCCTGTGCCTGGGCTGGCGTCTCCAGCCAGTCGACTTTGTTCATTTTCCGAACAATGACGAACTCGTCACGATTGGATCCGACGGTGCCGTAATAGTTGAAGCCGTAGGCCTGCTGGGCGTACCCGCCGATCATATGTGTCGGCTTCAGAACGGCGCGCGTGACCGAATTATGAATACCGCCGCGCTGGCCTGTCACTTCCGAGCCCGGCACATTCACGATCTTCTCCTGAGCGTGGTACATCAGGATCATGCCATTCTTCACGCGTTGGGAGACCACCGCCCGCGCGGTCAGCGCGCCATTTGTGTTGTAGGCTTCAACCCAGTCATTATCGACGATGCCGGCCTCGCGCGCATCATCTTCCGAAATCCAGACAATCGGGCCGCCGCGCGAGAGCGTCAGCATCAGGAGATTATCAGTATACGTTGAGTGAATGCCCCATTTCTGGTGCGGCGTGATGAAATTGAGGACGATCTCCTTGTTGCCGTTCGACTTCTTATCGATCATCGGGTTGATCGTCTTGGTGTCGATCGGCGGTCGGTAGACGCAGAGCGTCTCCCCGAACGCCCGCATCCATAAATGATCTTGATAGAGTTGCTGCCGCCCCGTCAGCGTGCGCCACGGGATAAGCTCATGCACGTTCGTATAGCCGGCGTTATAGCAAACTTTTTCCGACTCAATGCCTGACCAGGTCGGCGAGGAAATGATCTTGCGCGGCTGCGCGGCGACATCGCGGAAGCGAATCTTCTCGTCTTCCTTGGACAGCGCCAGATGGGCGTGCTCCCTACCGGTCGCTTTGCTGAGCGCTTCCCATGCCTTTACGGCCACTTCGCCGTTGGTTTCGGGCGCCAACATGAGAATGACTTCGGTCGCGTCGACATCGCTGTCGATACGCGCCATGCCCTTGGTCGGCCCCTCTTCGGTAACGACGCCGTTCAGCTCCTTCAGATGCTCAATCTCATGAGCGGTGTTCCACGAGATGCCTTTGCCGCCGTTGCCGATCTTCTCCATCAGAGGGCCAACAGCGGTGAAGCGCTTGTAGAGGTTCGGATAATCGCGCTCCACAACAGCGACCGCTGGCATGGTCTTTCCGGGGAGCGGCTCGACTTCGCCTTTCTTCCAGTCTTTCACATCAAGCGGCTGCGCCAGTTCACCGGGCGTGTCGTGCAGGATCGGCGTCAGAACGACATCGTTCTCAACGCCCAGCACTTCCGGCGCCACTTCGGAAAAGGATTTTGCAATGCCCTTGAATATTTCCCAGTCGCTTTTGCATTCCCATAAGGGGTCTACGGCGCCGGTCAGCGGGTGAATAAAGGGGTGCATGTCCGACGTGTTGAGATCGTTCTTCTCGTACCAAGTCGCCGTCGGCAGCGCGATGTCGGAATAAACGCAGGTCGTCGACATGCGAAAGTCAATGGTGACGAGAAGGTCGAGCTTTCCTTCCGGCGCTTCGTCGCGCCAGACGACATCTTCCGGCTTGTCGCCGCCTTCTTCTCCGAGATCCTTGCCCTGCACGCCATGGTTCGTCCCAAGAAGGTGTTTCAGAAAATATTCATGGCCCTTGCCTGACGAGCCGAGCAGGTTGGAACGCCAGACAAAGAGGTTGCGCGGCCAGTTGGCGGGATCATCCGGATCCTCGCAGGACAGCGCGAGATCGCCGGACTTTAGTTTCTGTGCGACAAAGTCTTTCGCCTCCATGCCTGCCGCCACAGCGTCCTTTGCGACTTCCAGCGGATTGCGCTTCAGTTGCGGAGCCGAGGGGAGCCACCCCATACGTTCAGCGCGTGCATTGAAGTCGATCATTGAGCCGCTCCACTGCCCCTCGGGCGCCAGCGGCGACAGGATCTCATTGAGCTTCAGTGTTTCATAGCGCCACTGATCCGTATGGGCGTACCAGCACGACGTCGAATTCATGTGACGGGGCGGCCTGCTCCAGTCGAGGCCGAACGCCAGCGGCAGCCATCCCGTTTGTGGGCGGAGTTTTTCCTGTCCTACATAATGTGACCACCCGCCGCCGGACTGACCGATGCACCCGCACATCACCAGCATGTTGATGATGCCGCGGTAGTTCATGTCCATGTGGTACCAGTGATTGAGACCGGCGCCGAGAATCACCATGGACTTGCCCCGCGTTTTCTCCGCGTTGTCGGCAAATCCGCGGGCGACGGCCGTGACCTTATCCGCAGGAACGCCGGTAATCGCTTCTTGCCATTTTGGCGTATAAGGGACGTCTTCGTCGTAAGACCTTGCAACATTGTCGCCGCCAAAGCCGCGATCGAGGCCGTAATTCGCGCAGAAAAGATCAAATACCGTGGCGACCAACGTGTCGCCTTCAACAAGTTTCAAATGACGCACCGGCAACCGACGTTCCAGCACATCGGCGTGATCTGTCCCGTGGAAATAATCGTGCTGCCTGTTACCAAAATAGGGAAATGCAACGTTTGCAAAATCGTCATGCGCATCGGCGAAGCTCATTCGCAGATGCGTATCGAAACCGTCGCCCGCCTTTTCTTCGAGATTCCATTTGCCCTCTTCGCCCCAACGAAAACCCACTGAGCCATGTGGGCAGACGATGCGGGCGGATTTGCTGTCGATGGCGACCGTCTTCCATTCAGGATTGTTTTTCTCGCCGAGGGACTTGTCGAAATCAGACGCGCGCAACAGTCGGTCCGGCACAAGACGACCGTCTTTCTTTACTAGCTTCACGAGCATCGGAAAGTCGGTGTATTTCCGGGCGTACTCCTGAAAATATTCCGCCTGCCGATCGAGATAGAACTCGCGCAGAATGACATGGCCGAACGCCATGGCGAGCGCGGCGTCAGTGCCCTGCTTCGGTGACAACCACATATCGCCGAATTTGGACGCTTCGGAATAGTCCGGTGAGATAACGACACTCTTGGCGCCTTTGTACCGAGCCTCCGTATAAAAATGGGCGTCCGGTGTTCGGGTTTGGGGCACATTCGATCCCCACAGCATAAGAAACCCCGAATTGTACCAGTCCGCGCTCTCCGGCACGTCTGTCTGCTCGCCCCAGGTCATCGGCGAAGCTGGCGGCAGGTCGCAATACCAATCGTAGAAGCTCATGCAGACGCCGCCGAGCAGCGACAGATAGCGCGAGCCCGCTGCATAGGAGACCATGGACATCGCCGGAATGGGCGAAAAGCCGAAGATGCGGTCTGGTCCATGGGTCTTTGCGGTGTAGGCATTGGCTGACGCAATGATTTCGTTCACTTCATCCCAAGACGCCCGCACGAAACCGCCAAGCCCGCGCTGCTTGACGTAGGAATCGCGCGTCGCTTTGTTCTCGACAATCGAGGCCCAAGCGGCGACCGGCGTCAGCGTTCGCCGCGCTTCGCGCCATGCTTTCATTAAACGTGAGCGGATTAGCGGGTGCTTCAGGCGATTGCCGCTATAAAGGTACCAGGAGTAACTGGCGCCGCGGGAACAACCACGCGGCTCATGGTTTGGCAGATCGGGGCGCGTACGGGGATAGTCTGTCTGCTGTGTTTCCCATGTGACGATGCCGCCTTTGACATAAATCTTCCAACTGCATGACCCTGTGCAATTCGCGCCATGCGTGGAGCGGACAATCTTGTCATGCTGCCAACGCTTGCGGTAGGAATCCTCCCATGTCCGGTCTTCTCTTGTGACCACGCCATGGCCGCTGGAAAATTCGCCGACTCGGTTTTTAAAGTAGGTCAGCCGGTTCAGTAGATGGCTCATTCTGCAACCCCTTGAGCAAGATTTGATTGGGACATGGCTGGCGCGGATGTGCGGCCACGCTCAATGTCATGGAGAAGGCCGCCTTTGCGAGAATAGACAAACCAGGTGATCGCCGCGCAGAGGACATAGAAGATCAGGAAGCCGATTAAGGCCGCTTCCGGTCCGCCGGTCGCCGAGATCGATGTGCCGTAAGACTTTGGAATGAAGAAGGCGCCATAGGCGGCGATCGCCGAGGTAAAGCCGATGATCGCTGCAGATTCCTTTTCAGCCTGACGCAGCCTCGCACCTGCTTCGAGCTTCGGCATCAAGCGTGGCATCTCTTCGCGCATCATTACCGGGATCATCTGGAACGTCGAGGCGTTGCCGACACCCGTTGCGAAGAACAGGAACATGAAGCAGGTAAAAAAGCCAACGAAGTTCCCAGAACCGACAAAGTAGAGCACGCCCCCGACGCCGATGATCAACATCAAGAAGACCCAGAAGGTAACGCGCGCCCCGCCCCATTTGTCGGAGATCCAGCCCGTCATGGAGCGCGACAGCGCACCGACGAGTGGTCCCAAAAAGGCGAATTGCAACGCATTCACGTCTGGGAACTGCGTTTTCATCAACAGTGGGAAGCCTGCAGAATAGCCGATAAAGGACCCGAATGTGCCGGTATAAAGAACGCACATGATCCAGTTGTGCTTACGGCTGAAAATAATTGATTGCTCTGCAAACGACGCACGCGCGGAAGCAATGTCGTTCATGCCGAACCAGGCCGCTGCCGTTGCGATCAGTAGGAACGGCACCCAGACAAAACCGGCGTTCTGGATCCAAAGTTGCTGACCATCGCTGGTCGCCTGCGCGTCGCCGCCGACAGCACCAAAGACGCCCGCGGTAATGACGATTGGCACGAGGAACTGCATAACGCTGACGCCAAGATTGCCGAGCCCGGCATTGAGCGCGAGCGCGTTGCCCTTTTCTTTTTTCGGATAAAAGAAGCTGATATTCGCCATTGACGAGGCGAAATTGCCGCCGCCGAAGCCGCACAAAAGCGCAAGCACCAGGAATAGAAAGTATGGCGTTTCCGGATTCTGAACGGCGTAGCCGATACCGAAGGCGGGTATGAGAAGCGACGCGGTTGTCAGAGTCGTCCAGAGCCGGCCTCCGAAGATCGGCACCATGAACGAATAGAAGATCCTTAGCGTAGCGCCAGAAAGACCCGGCAACGCTGCGAGCCAAAAGAGTTGATCCGTCGAGTAATCAAATCCGATCGAGGGAAGCTTGGCGACCACAACGGACCAAACCATCCACACTGAGAAAGCGAGCAGGAGTGCTGGGATCGATATCCAGAGATTGCGGCTCGCAATCTTCTTACCTTTTTCTTTCCAGAAGGCCTCGTCTTCCGGTCGCCAGTCTTCAAGCACCGGCGACATTTTCTCGCCGCGTTCTTCCGTGTGAATTTCCTGCATTTCCGGGAATTCTGGCAAAGCGCCGAGTTCTTTCGACAATGCCTTGCGCTCCATATGCAGGATTGAGAAGTGCATCCACAAAAGCGCGACGGCGACGATGCCGAAGAGCAACATAAAGCAGCTTGTCCAGATGCCCGTGAGATCATTCATGACGCCGAACAGGATTGGCAGGATGAACCCGCCAAGTCCGCCGATCATGCCGACGAGACCGCCGACAGAACCGACATGGTTTGGATAGTATACAGGGATATGTTTGTAGACGGCCGCCTTGCCCAACGACATAAAGAAGCCAAGACCGAAGATGCAGATGATGAAGGGAACGAGGCTCATCTCCGTTGAGAAAGCGATCGGCCCTTCAATGCCGTAAATGATATAGTCCGTTTTCGGATAAGCCAGCATGAACAGGAACAGGATCGATGCGCCAAAGGTCCAGTACATGACTTTGCGTGGACCGACCTTGTCGGACAGAAAACCGCCATAGATGCGAAATAGGCTGGCAGGGATCGAATAGAATGCAGCGATCATGCCCGCTTTCTTGATGTCGAGTTCGTAAACGCCGACAAGGTAGCGCGGCAGCCAAAGCGCGAGCGCCACGAAGGCGCCGAAGACAAAGAAATAGTAGAGCGAAAATCGCCAGACCTGGAGCTTTTTGAGCGGCTCCATCTGCATAAAGGCGCCCTTAGCTTTTATCCCCGCCTTGCGGCGCGCGATCATTTCCGGGTCGTCCTTGGTGATGAACCAGAAAATGACCGCGATCACGGCGAGCGCACG
>JBCBSY010000089.1:0-6813 GCA_039818925.1 Pseudomonadota bacterium
CCAGCCTGGCACAGGCGTCTGCGACAAGACATGCAGTGGCAATAGGGCTACATAAGCTTATATAGCCATCCGACAGTGACGTTTCTGCGTATTGTCTCCGGAGATTTTTTTATGAGCGGTTTTGTTTTTCTATTAATCCCGGTTGGCCTTGCGGCGACAGCGATTATCCTCGGGGTCGGGCTCTATAGCCTTGCCAAGGGCGGCGCGTTCGCCAAAGAGAATTCCAACAAACTGATGCGTCTGCGCGTCGCCGCCCAAGCGGCGACAATCGCTATCATGATGTTGTTTCTATGGCTGATCGGCGCTAGCGGCAGTTGAGTTAAACATCCGCACGCGGTTTATCGATAAATTCGACAAACGCCTCCAACGAGGCGCGCCATAGCGAAAGCCCTTCACGCATGGCCCCATAGTCGCCAGGTCCGCTCACCGAGACCACGTGATCGATAAACGGGTCGTCCTCATGATCGAGGAAGGCGCGCCCCGCCAGCTGCTCGGCGTTCCATTCGTTGATGCGGCCGATCGGAAATCCGTCCGGCAAATCAAAGCCGGCGATAAACAAAAATTCGGTGCAGCGCCCGCCCCCGGAACAGTTTGCGGAAAGCACCTCAAACGCAACACCGTCCAGTTGACTGAAGATTTTCCCGGCCTCATCGCCCGGCGCCACTTTCGCCGCCAGCCCTTCGCTTACCAAAATCGCCGATACTTCCCGGACGGTCATGCCGCCTGTCCCGAAAGAGTTTTGCGCCCACGCCGCGCCCCCAAGCGCCGTCAGCGCCATGGCGGCGCCAGCCGCCAATGCGCTCAATGTCTGCATTTTCGCCCCGTCTCAAGTCTTTTCATTCTCGCGTCCCGGACGTGAGTCTACGCCTACGGGCGCAAACCGCCAAGACGCCGCAGGAATATTGGCGCCTTCCGGCGTTGAATCCCTGCGGCGCGGCGACTATGGTCCGCCGCGAACAAACGCCGCAATCAGGCGGCTCCCCTTTAAACTCTTGAGGAGCGCAGCGCAGATGAAAGTCCTCGTGCCCGTCAAACGTGTGATCGATTACAACGTGAAAGTCCGCGTCAAATCGGACGAATCCGGCGTCGATCTCGCCAATGTCAAAATGTCCATGAACCCATTCGACGAAATCGCCGTCGAAGAAGCCGTAAGGCTCAAGGAAGCGGGCACGGCCACCGAGATTGTCGCGATTTCCATCGGACCGGAAAAGGCGCAAGACCAGCTTCGCCAGGCGCTCGCCATGGGCGCGGACCGGGCGATCCTGATCAAGACCGAGGAGACCGTGGAGCCGCTGGGCGTTGCAAAACTTTTGAAAGCGGTTGTCGGGGAAGAAAACCCGGACATCGTCATTCTTGGCAAGCAGGCGATCGACGACGACTCCAATCAAACGGGCCAGATGTTGTCCGCGCTTTTGGGATGGTCGCAAGGCACGTTTGCCTCGGAACTCAAAATCGACGCCGGCAAGGCCCATGTCACTCGTGAAATTGACGGCGGCCTTCAGACCATTGCGCTGAACCTGCCAGCGATTGTCACTACCGACTTGCGCCTGAACGAGCCGCGCTATGCGTCCTTGCCGAACATCATGAAGGCCAAAAAGAAGCCGCTCGACGTTAAAGAGCTTGGCGACTATGGCGTCGATATATCGCCGCGACTGGCCACTCTGAAAGTCACCGAACCGACCAAGCGCGAAGCCGGCGTCAAAGTCGCCGATGTCGCTGAACTGGTTTCTAAACTGAAAAACGAAGCGGGAGTGCTCTAATGGCTGTCCTCGTCATCGCCGATCATCGCAACGACACACTCAGTGATTCCACCCACAAAACAGTTTCCGCGGCCGCCGCCATTGGCGGCGACATCGACATTCTCGTGGCCGGCAAGGACTGCGGCGACGCGGCGCAAGCAGCGGCGAAAATTTCCGGCGTGCGCAAGGTGCTGCATGCGGATGATGCGCAATATGAAAACCGGTTGGCGGAAAACTATGCTGCGCTCATTGTTTCCGTCGCCGGAGACTACGACGCAATCCTGAAATCCGCCGACACCACAGGCAAGAACGTCATGCCGCGCGTCGCCGCACTGCTCGACGTGATGCAGATCTCCGAGATCGTCTCCGTCGAAGCGCCGGATACGTTTGTGCGTCCGATCTATGCGGGCAACGCCATGCAGACCGTGAAATCAAGCGACGCCAAAAAGGTGATCACCGTGCGCGCCACCGCATTCAAGGCGGCCGAAGACGGCGGCGCAGCAAGCGTCGAAACCGTCAGCGCCGCTGAAAATCCAGGCCTTTCGGAATTTGTCGGTGAAGAACTGACGAAGTCGGAACGCCCGGAACTCACCGGCGCCAAGGTCGTGATTTCCGGCGGCCGCGCCCTGGGGTCCTTCGAGAATTTCGAAAAGTACGTTTTCCCGGTCGCCGACAAACTGGGCGCGGCGGTCGGCGCGTCACGCGCTGCAGTCGATGCGGGCTATGTGCCAAACGACTATCAGGTCGGTCAGACAGGCAAGGTTGTCGCCCCGGAGCTTTACATCGCGGTCGGCATCTCCGGCGCCATCCAGCACCTGGCGGGCATGAAAGATTCGAAGATCATTGTTGCGATCAACAAGGATGAAGAAGCTCCGATTTTCCAGGTTGCCGATTACGGACTCGTCGCCGATCTTTTTAAGGCGCTGCCAGAACTGGAAGAGGCGCTTTAACGCACGCGATAATGAGAGTTGAATAGCCCCGCCAATGCGGGGCTTTTCTTATTCCGGCCCGTAAGCTGTTTCCGCCTCCGGATGCGCGGCGATGATCGCGTTGAACAATGCGGTCATCTCTTCATGCGTCACTTCCGGCGAGCCTTGCCTTGCGCGCTTGATCTGGGCCGGCGCGGACACCCCGCCGCGAGTGCCAACCTGATGGGCAATCACTAGATCAAGATAGGGAAACACCGCCAGCATATGGCCGCGATTTCCAGTTGCGAAGTAAACCGGCTCGCGCGTTTTCATGTCGCGAAAGCGCCGGGAGCCAGGACGGTCGATCTGCCAGAGATAACCGTAGTCACCAAAACCTGTTTCGATTTGTTCCGGGGGCCGACCAATTTTCGTATCGACGCCGTCAAGACTTTCCAGAACCCAGGCCCGCGATACAATCTGGCGTGACCCCCATTTGCCGCACCCGAGATACATCAGGCCATAGCGGGCGAGATCACGCGTTGAGATGTTGAACATATACGCCCGGTGATCAGATACATTGTTGAAGCGTTTTTCCGTCACATCGCTTTTTGTGGTGTATTCGACATCTGACGGACGGAAATCCTGCATTTTCAGCGGGCGCGCCATCTTGGTTTGAAAGAACGCGCCGATTGATTTATCGGCCGTCTGCTCAACGATCGTTCCGACGGCGTTAAAGTCCCAGTTGTTGTAAAACCAATAAGCGCCGGGTTCATGACCGCCCTCTTCCGCTTTTTCCGCTGCGAGAACAGCGCGCATCCGCTTCCAGCCGCCGACTTCATATAGCGCTGAATGATAAATGCCTGACCTTGAGCGCAGGAGGTGGCGCAGGCTCGCGCGCTGTTCCGTCGCGCTCAAGGGCGGGTCGCTGTCATCAATCCCAAGGTCTTCCAGGGTCATGTCGACGGATAACTTGTTATCATCAACCAGCACCCCAACCAGCGAGTTCAAAAGCCCCTTTCGTACCGATTGCGCGGTCAGACGCTCGGCGCTGTCGCCCCATTCGGCGATCAGGCGGCCTTGGTGCACCAACATGACCGACGCCGATTGCAGAATCTCGAACTTTGACTTGGCGTCAGTCAGCGCCTCAAGATCCCAACCATGTGCCGCTGGGGCGCTCGCCTGCCATTCCCGTCCAGGCCAGACCTTAACCTCGCCGCACGCGTTCCAGGGCTTGGCGCCCGCCGGCATCAAACCAAGACAGGACGCCGCCACGAATGAGCACAAAAACAAACGCATAAAAATTCACCTCCTGACAAACCCTAGAGGCAAATCTAGGCGTCGGCGCACGGCCCTTCACGCGCGTTTGTGTCCTGATATCGATATCAGGACAGGTTTTTAGGCGGCGCCGATTTACGATAGGCCGCCGGCGTCTCGCCGAAAGCTTGCGTGAAGGCGCGATAAAACGCCGAGCGTGACCGAAAGCCGGAGAGGAGCGCGATCGCTTCTATAGAGGTGCGTCGCTCGTCAGGATGCTGCAGCAGATCACGCGCACGCCGCAAACGCTCAGCATTCAAGAACCTGACGAACCCGCCCTCTGCACAGTCATTGAGAAAGGCGGAGAGCGCCCCGGGGGACAGGCTCGCCGCCGCGGCCAGATCCCGCAACCGATAATCCGGATTGAAACAGACGCCATCAAGCGTCATCAACCGGCGCAGCTCATCGATATTCGCCGCTGCCGGGGGCGCCGTCCTTGCGGCAGGTACGGATTTCACAATTCTGGATGCCGCCCACCCGACAAACCCGAACACCATCACGGACATCATCACCGGCACGAGATAGCCCAGCACCTGATTATATGGCGCAACCATGCGGATAATTTGCGCGCCGTGAATGACCAGCATCATTGCAAGGAGCAGAATGACGATGCGCTCGGCTTTCATCTGCATTTGGCTGGGCCTTGATCGCACCCAAAAATACACCGCCGCCGCCGTATAGCTCATTTGCATGATCGCGGCGGCGCGCATGTCTGGACTGACGCTGCCCAAAAGCCCCGCCAACATAAAATACGCACAAAGGCCAAACGCCGGGACAAGCAGAATGCCGACGGCGACAGGTCTGCAGCAGAGTTTTGCAATCAACAACAAAAACACCGGTCCTGCGAAAACAGTTAAAATGAATTCGAAACCACCAACCATCCGCTGATATGCGGGAGCCGCGACATCGCTCACCAGCATGGTCATCACCGCGCCGGCTGCAATCAAGGCAAGCCCTGACGCCAGAGGGCGCACCGAAAGCGATCTTGCCTTGCTGGTCGCAAAGCCAGCGCCAATCACGGCGAGATTGCAAGCGCCGGCGATGCTAATCGCCGCCGCTATCGTAGACAGAGTGATCATATACAACTTCCTTACCCAGTGCTTGGCGCGATCATCGCAAAGTCTTCGCGCGGCCACTATACCATTTCGGCAAGGCGGCGCCCTGTTGCGGCATATGGCCGGCCGGAAAAGGCGGCCTCCTTCCGTTCAGCCGATTCCAGCGGCGCGCTGACGCATCGGGTCTTGAAACGCCCACGCGTTCAGAGACAGTCTTGCGCAACAGTTTTTTTGCGGAAGGGGCATCATGAAATCTGTATCAAATTTCGCGCGCATAGGCGCCATCACCGGCATGAGCCTGGGCCTGCTTCTAGGCGCTTGCGTCACTGCTCCCACTGAAAGCGCAGACTTGCAAGCCGCCAACACTTCAGTCGATGCCGCGATGTCACAAGCTGTACGCGATTACCTGACGCCTGTCGCCGCCATGCGCGACTTTTCCGGGATCATCCGTATCGAGCGCAATGATGCCGTCTTGGTCGAGGAGGGTTATGGGTTCGCCGATTGGGAACGCGGCATCGAGAACACGGGCGCCACGCGATTTGCCGCTGGCTCGATCACGAAAGGCATGACCGCCGCAATTTTATTCGTCCTCGAAGAGAACGGCGCCCTCAACCGTCAGGATCTTGTCTCTACATATCTGCCTGGGTTTGTTCACGGCGCGAATATCACGCTTGATCAGGTTCTGCGACACGAAGCGGGCCTGCCGCGCGACGTTCCCGATAGCGAACGCGCAAGCATTGGCAAGGCAGGTTTGATTCAATGGCTCAACGCGCAATCCTTCGAAAACGCGACAACCAGCGAGTACGCTTACTCCAATGTCGGCTATGAAGTTCTGGCGTTGGCCTTTGAGGCCGCAACAGCAAAGAATTACGCTCAGCTTGCGAACGAGCTGATTTTCACACCGCTTGGAATGGCGAACAGCACCATTGAAACGCAGCGCAACGACATGGCGCCGAATGCCGCCATTGGCCATGACGCCGGGCCGTTACCGCTCGATGTTCAGCGCGCAGACGTTGCGCCGGCGCTAGCGATCGGCGCGGAAGGCATTGTTGCAACCGCAGCTGATCTCATTCGTTGGGTCAAAAGCGCTGTCAACCAGCGCCCGGTCAACCTTTTCGACGACGATGGCGATATCATCGGCTCGGTTCAGGCGCGTGAAATCGATGGCGCGACGGTCTACAAGTTTCAGGGATCGACGAAAGGCTATGGCGCCGCGGTGCTTGCCCGACCGGCGGACGATCTTTATGTGGCTTTTGCGTCAAATTTGCAGACCTACCCGTTGTGGAGTCTCGAATGGGCGCTGCTCGACATCGCGGACGGAAAAACTCCCGACGCAGCGCCGATAAGAAAACCATCGACGCCCCTCACTGACGCGCATCGCAAATTCCTGGGCGAGTATGTGCATCCCGGATTCGGCCCGTTCTCGATCACTGAGCGCGGCAACGGACTATACATGACCCTGTTGGGACCAGGATGGTCATTCTATCTGAGCCCGACCGTTGACGACGAACTGGCGTTTCGCTTTTTCAACACCCGGTTCTTCTGGAACGAGCAAGGCGGGTTGATGAGTGAACAAAAACTCATCGGCCAACCGCTTCAGTTGTTCGAACTCGCCCCCTATTTGGAGTGAAGCCGCCACTTGCGGAGCGCGATGCTGCGGTGCAATATCCCAGTGAATAGGACCGGGGACGGATCACGGAGCAGGGCATGGCGGAGATCAACACAGTCGGGGTCATCGGCGCCGGACAGATGGGGCGCGGCATCGCCCATGTTTTTGCGCTGGGCGGATATGACGTC
>JBCBSY010000090.1:0-6811 GCA_039818925.1 Pseudomonadota bacterium
GTTTTTTGACCCTGGGCGGCGAGCGTCGGGCGCTTACGCAGATAGCGTGGGAAACCGGCTTCGACCCGATTTCCAATCGTTTCACAATCGACCGCTTTGCGTTCGACGCAGAGGGCGCAAGAGGAAATCTAAACGGTGAAGTTTCTATTTCTTTCGGAGACGACATTCGTGATCCTGAAAGCATTTCCTTTTCTCTTGCTTCCGATGAAATTGTTATTGATGCGCCAACCATTTTGCCGGGGGCGTTGCCCGTAACTAGCCTATCAGTAGACGGACAGTATATCCTTCCGGAGCGGCGTTTGTCGCTGGCGAATCTGGCTGCTGAGTTTGCAGGACTGACGGCCGGGGGTTCAGTTACGTTTCGTTTGCCGCGGGGAAGAGATGGCGCGTCCGCGCCGTCGCCGGGCGTTATTGCAGACATCGATTTTCAAGGCGCGCTGGGCCCGGAAAGCCTGTTATCGGTTTGGCCAAAAGGGCTCGCAATGGGCGCGCGTGACTGGATTGTTGACCGCCTTGAGACTGCCTATATCGACAACCTTGATTTTGAGATGAACCTCGCGCCCGGCGCTGTCGCTGAAGACGGCGGGTTGCCCGACGAGGCGCTGACGCTGACTTTCGACGCCCGGGATGTGAAGGCGTATTACGTGAAAGAAATGACGCCACTTCGCGACGGCGCAGGCAGCGGCGTCTTACGTGGGAATTCTTTTTTATTGAATGTCCGCCGTGCGCAAGTCGGCGACGTGCCGATCAGCGCTGGCGAAGTATCGTTTCCGATTTTCATGCCGAAATGGCGCCCCACTTATTACCGATTTTCCGCCGAAGGCGAGGCGCAATCGATGTTGGCGATTCTTGATGAGGCGCCGCTTTCGCTTTTGTCGAAGGTAAATTTATCCGCTGACCAGTTTTCCGGAACTGCGAGGGCGGATGTAGAGATTATGCGGCCGAACAAACGTGAGGTTGCGCCGGAGGAATATGGGTACACGGGGACGGCGACATTTGAGGATATGAGCATCGCCGAGCTGATCGGCGACATCAATTTTTCCAGTGCGTCGGGAACAGTCGACCTGCAGACACGGTCGATGAAAGTCACGGCCGATGCCTTGCTCGCCGATGATGCGCCCATCAATCTGCAATGGCGCCAGAATTTTTATGAACAAGACGGCCCGTCTGATGTTGCGATAACGGGCGTTTTTGATTCCTCAACGGGCGATCTCTTCGGCGTCTCGACACGCCAGTTTCTGCGCGGCCCGGTGATGTTTGAAGCTAACGCAACCGGGGATCTGGGCGACTTTGAAACGCTCGATGTGAAAGCGGATTTCGCCGATGCGGCGCTGATCGTCGATGCGCTTGGCTGGCGAAAACCGGCGGGCGGCCCGGCGGCGGGCGACATTTCGATGGCGTTCAATGAGGCAGGCGTTGAGGTGAGCCGTCTTTCGCTGAAAGGCGACGGGCTCGATATTGACGGCGGGCTCTCCTTCGACAAGAGCGGCGCGATTGAGGCCGCGAGCCTGCCGCGATTTTTCCTTCGTGATGCGGCTGATTTTTCGGTCACTGCCGAACGCGACCCGATGGGGGCGCTCGAGATGACGGCAGTCGGCGCTTTTTTGAACGCGGGCCCGTTGATCCAGCAAACGCTGGAAGGTTCGGACGGCCAAGAAAGCAGTCTTGAATGGGGACGCGGCGTTCATGTCCGCTCCCGCATAGACGAAGTCGCAATGCGTGGCGGCATCAGTTATCGCGACGGGGCGCTCGATCTGCACCGCGATGCGGATCGATTGCAAGCGCTCGACTTTTCCGCATTCGGGGAAGACGGAAACCCGTTGAGTGTCAGCATGGCGTTGACCGGCGCTGACGAAGGGCCAGAGCGCGCCGTGGAAGCACGCTCCAGCGCAATCGGGGAGTTAATGCGCGGAATTTTCGGTATCGATTCGGTCGCTGGCGGCGAGGGTTCAATGCGCATCGCGCTTCATCAGGAAGGTGCGCCCGGCTTTTCCGGAGAGCTGGAAGCGCGCAACCTGCAGGTGATTAACGCGCCGTTGCTGGCGCGAATTTTCTCCGCTGGCTCGCTCGACGGCCTTGTCAATCTTATGAACGGCGAAGGCATCGAATTCAGTTACGCCTATGGCAATTTTGATTATGCGGATGGTGTTGTGGCGGTCAAAGACATGCGCGCAACTGGCTCATCTGTTGGCATAACGGCAGAGGGCGACCTAAGCGTTGGCGGTGACGACGAAACGAACCTGACCGGCGCTGTGGCGCCAATCTATGCGCTCAATTCGGTGCTCGGCAACGCGCCAATCATCGGTGACATCCTGGTCGGCACGAGAGGCGAAGGCATTGTAGCTTTCAACTACCGGGTGAGCGGCGACATCGGCAATCCGTCAGTATTTGTAAACCCGCTCTCTGCGCTGACGCCTGGTATTTTCCGTGAGCTCTTCCAGCCCTCGCGGACCAGCGGGCGCGGGACAGTAGAAGAGTCGGCGCCGTCCACGGACGAATAGCCGATCAGGAAATGCGAATGATTGCGTGTTTCTTTTTTCCAATAGAGAGCTTGATGGCCCCATCGCGAATGTCGTCTTGCGCCAATGTGCGTTCTGTGCTGACCGGTTCGCCGTTGACCTTGAGGGCGCCGGCTTTGATATGGCGGCGCGCTTCTCCTTTTGAAGCACAAAGACCGGCGGCGATGAACTGATCAATCAGCGGCGCTTCCGGAACGCTTGCGGCGGCAAGGTCGATCGTCGGCAAGTCTCCACCGAGCCCGCCTTGTTCGAAGGTTTTCTGCGCCGTTGCTGCGGCGCTGTCGGCCGCGTCGCTGCCGTGCAACAGCGCTGTTGCTTCCGTCGCCAACACCTTTTTCGCATCATTGAGTTCCGCACCCTGGAGTTTCGATAGCCGGCGCACCTCGTCCATCGGCAGGGTGGTGAAGCGCGCCAAAAGAGTCGCCACGTCCGCGTCCTCTGCATTGCGCCAATACTGCCAGTAGTCATAAGGCGAGAACATGTCTGCGTTAAGCCAGACGGCGCCGGTTTCCGTCTTGCCCATTTTTTTGCCGGACGCGGTCGTTAAAAGCGGCGTCGTCAGGCCAAAGACTTCGGTTGCATCCTTGCGGCGGCAAAGTTCAACGCCATTGACAATATTGCCCCACTGATCGGTGCCGCCAAGTTGCAGCGTGCAGCCATAACGGTTCAACAACTCATGAAAGTCATAGGCCTGCATCAACATATAGTTGAACTCGAGAAAGGTCATCGGGCTTTCGCGATCGAGACGCAGCTTGACGCTGTCAAAGGTCAGCATCCGGTTGATTGTGAAGTGCACGCCATAATCGCGCAGAAATTCCACATAGCTGAGTTTTGACAGCCAGTCGTCATTATTGACCATCAATGCATCGGCAGGGCCATCGCCAAAACGCAAGAATTTGGAAAACACGCCCTTGATCGAGGCGATGTTGTCTTCAATGTCTGCGTCGGTCAGCAGCTTGCGTTGCTCGTCCTTGCCGGTTGGGTCGCCGACTTTGGTGGTGCCGCCGCCCATCAGAGCAATGGGTTTGTGTCCGGTCTCCTGTAGCCAGTACAGCATCATGATCTGAATGAGACTGCCGGCATGCAACGACTTGGCGGTCGCATCAAACCCGATATAACCGGTCACGATTCCTGTAGCGGCCTTTTCGTCGAGGCCTTCGAGATTGGTGCCTTGCGCGACAAAGCCGCGCTCGTTCAATACATTCAGAAAATCGGATTTATAAGTCACGGCGCTCATCGGAAATTTTGTTGTCAGCAGATCCCGGCCCTAGCACGCTGTGCGATGAAATCCAACGAATTGGCGCGTTTTGCAAAGCCGGTTAAGAAAGCCTTTAGCCTTCGACGCGACTTTCGGCGGCAAAGATCACGGGCTGAGCGGAAAAATCCATGGCGGAAAAGCTAACAGCGATCGGTTTGATGAGCGGCACTTCGCTCGACGGCATAGACGCCGCCATTTTGACGACGGATGGCGAGGATCAGGTCGACCCGGGTCCAGCCATTCATGTCCCCTACAACCGCGATCTCAAAATCTGGGTGCGCCGGGCGGTGAAGGCTGCGCTTGAAGGGCGCGACGGCGCCGCCGAGATCGGCAAGGCGGGCGGCGAAGTGACCCTCGCTCATACGTCAGCGGTCGAGGCGCTCCTTGAAAAAACTGGTCTGAAACGAACAGACATCGACGTGATCGGCTTTCACGGTCAAACGATTTTGCACAGACCGTCCAAAGAACCAGGGAGCGCCGGGCGCACCTGGCAGCTTGGCGACGGCCAGGTGCTCGCCAATGAAACACGCATCGACGTGGTTTGTGATTTTCGCCGCAATGATGTGGCCGCGGGCGGAGAGGGGGCGCCGTTTGCGCCGATCTATCATCGCGCGCTGGTCGCATCGATGGCGCAAAAGCCCGAATGCGCAGTTGGCGTGATTAATCTTGGCGGGGTTTCGAATATCACCTACGTGCCGGAGAATGCGCGCGGGATCGATCTTGTCGCTTTTGATTGCGGACCTGGAAATGGTCTGGTGGATGAATGGGTGGAGTTAAAAACCGGCGCGCATATGGACGAGGATGGAGCGCTTGCGCGTGCCGGCAAAGTCGATGAAGAGATTTTGCGCCTCATGTTGCTTGCGCCTTATCTGCGCCGTCACCCGCCGAAATCGCTTGATCGTTATGATTTCAAGCTCGACCCTGTGATAAAGATGACGCCGGAAGATGGCGCTGCGACCCTGACGGCGTACACCGCTGCCTGCATCGCTCAGTCTGAGAAGTTCCTGCCGGAGCCGCCGGGCGGGTACATTATCTGCGGGGGCGGACGGCATAACCCGGTTATGATGGCGGCGTTGCGCGAAAGGTTGCCGGCTGAAGTGGTTTCAGCGGAGGATGCGGGCTGGCGCGGCGATGACCTGGAAGCGGAATGTTTCGCTTATCTTGCGGTGCGAAGCCTCAAAAAACTGCCGATCAGCTATCCGAAGACGACCCGCGCGCCGTCTCCGATGCGCGGCGGAGTTTTTCACCGCGCGCCAGTTTAAAAGGCTTGCAGAAATTTATTCCGCCGGCGCGGTTTCCTCTCTCGGCCGTCTGATTTTCGAAAACGCAAAAAACAACAGCCCCAGCGCAATCACTTCCAGGATAGAAGCCAGCACGAAGGGTGCGCCCGGGAAATAAAATGGCGCGCCGTTTTCTAAGATCGTCAGGTTGAACATCGTGAAAGCCGTTCCCGGCGCAGAAAAGGCGGCGAATATCTGTGTCATCAGCCAGGGGCCGACAATCATCGACATGCTCATCACTGCCGCGATGGCGCCCTGTAGTTCGCCCTGGGCGTTTGCGGGCATGGTTCGCGACATGATCCCTTGCAGGGCTGGCTGCGCCAGGCCGCCAAGCGCGGAAATGGCGATGATAATGTAAACCACCCATCCTGTCGTCGCGAGCGAAAACGCGATGTAGCAAGCGGCGGTGACTGACATTGCCAGCATGGCGGACGCGCGCTCACCGATTTTTGGAATGATGATGCGCGTAAGGCCCGCCTGAACAATTGCAGAGGTCAGGCCGACAAACATCAGCGACGCGCCGATCATCGCCGGCGTCCATGAAAACTTCTCTTGCGCGTAATAAGCCCACACGGATGGGTAGGTCCAATGCGCAAGCTGCGCCAGAAGCAAAACGCCGGCGACAGGGAGCATGATTGGATATTGTGCAAACTGTTTGAAATTGCCGAACGCGTTGGCGCGTTTCCAGTCGAACTTGCGTTTGTTTTCCGGCTTGAGTGTTTCCGGAAGAACGAAAAATCCAAAAATAAAATTCAACGCGCCGGTCGCCGCCACAAAATAAAATGGCGCACGCGGACCGTATTCTTCGCCGAGAAAGCCGCCAATGGCCGGGCCGATAATGAAGCCCAGACCGAACGCTGCGCCCATCAGCCCGAAATTGGCGGCGCGCTTTTCCGGCGGCGAGATGTCCGCGATGTAGGCGTTGGCGGTTGAAAAGGTGGCGGCGAAGGCCCCGGCGAGAATGCGCGCCAGGAGAATAATGCCGATTGTCGGCGCGATCGCCATAATGAAAAAATCAAACGAATATGCGGCGAGCGAAGCCAACAAGATCGGCCGCCGGCCAAACCGATCGGACAGACCGCCAATAATCGGCATCATGATGAACTGCATTAGCGCGTAGACGACAGTGAGATAGCCGCCCCATTTGGCTGCCTGCGAGAGACCTTCGCCAGTGACTTCCATGATGAGTTGCGGCATGACCGGCATGATCACGCCGAACCCGATCATGTTGAGCATGACCGTAACAAAAATAAAAAACAGCGCGTAGCGGCCTGGCGTTCTCGCCATGTTGTTGGTCTTTCCTTGAACGCGGTCCTAGTGCACGGGCGTCGAGATAGGCGTTATTTTGAGAGCGGTGATCTGGTTGCGCCGGCGGCGCAAAATCTTGAAGCGGAAGCCATGGAAGGAAAAGGTCTGGCCGACATCCGGAATACACTGGGCGTCGTGAATGACAAGACCGGCGACGGTCACCGCCTCTTCATCAGGCAGGCTCCAGTCCATGGCGCGATTAAGATCGCGAAGCGTTACGTCGCCATCCACGTTCAACGAACCGTCGCCCTGGGGACGCACCCCCTGAACGGGACTGTCATGTTCATCTTCAATCTCGCCGACGATTTCTTCCAGTATATCCTCAAGCGTCACCAGCCCCATCAGCGCGCCATATTCATCGACGATGAGCGCGAAGTGCTCCTGCTTCAATTTAAACGCGTCAAGCTGCTCCTGAAGCGTCGTGGTTTCCGGCGCAAAATAGGGCT
>JBCBSY010000091.1:0-6804 GCA_039818925.1 Pseudomonadota bacterium
CGACAAAAGCGCGGCTTCATAGACGAAATCGGGCTTTGATTTGCGCCCGAAGGCGCCGCCGAGGAAGGCGTTATTGACGCGCACATTCTCATAACCAATGCCGAGAATATCTGCGAGGTCGAGACGCGCCTGTTGCGGATTCTGGGTCGAGGTCCATACCTCTACCTTGCCGTCCTTATAGCTGGCGAGCGCCGCTGGCGGCTCCATCTGCGCATGGGCGAGGTGAGGGACGTAATACTCAGCGCTCGTCACTTGCGCGGCTGATGCAAATGCGGCGTCGACGTCGCCTTTTTCGCGCACAACGCGTTGCGGGCTCCTCACTGTCGCTTCCAGCTCCGCCCGGTAGGCTTGCGAGTCATAATCGGCGTTGTCGCCGTCCTGCCACTCAATTTGCAATGCATTGCGTCCCTGGATCGCAGCCCAGGTATTGTCAGCAACGACAGCGACGCCGCCGAGCGGGTTAAACCCGCCCTGATTGCCGGGCGCAGACCGGTTGCTTGCCGGCAGCTCAAGAACGCGGATGACGCCGGGCTCTTGTTCGGCCGCGCTTGCATCGAAAGAACTGATTTTGCCGTACAGCACCGGCGCGCGCGCGATAATTGCGATCTTCATATCGGGAAGTTCGACATCCTGTCCGTAGACGGCCTTTCCGACCAGCATATCGTCGAGATCGACTGCGGACGCGCTCTTGCCGATGTAACGCCATTCCGATGGATTTTTCAGCGTGTATGTTGCACCGGAAGGATCAAATGCTTCGCCATCAAATGCGGGCGGATCAAGTTCCGCGGCGGCGGCCGCCAACTCGCCATATCCGGCGCGCTGGTTTGAGGCTTCATGAACAACTTCATGCAGGATCGCCTTGCACTCTTCGGCGGGCACGCCCCAACGCTGCGCCGCGGCGCGTTCGAGCATCGACCGCGCGCTCGCGCCGATCCGGCGAAGCCGCATAAAGTCAGCACGGATGGTGGTGGAGCCGTCTGTATTCTGATCCCCGTATTTGGTTTCGCCTTCTGCCTGCACAACACTGATGCGATCCCAGTCCGCTTCCAGTTCGTCCGCAATCACGCGGGCAAGCCCGGTGCGCGCGCCCTGTCCCATCTCTGCGCGGTGGCAGAGCACCTGTACCGTTCCTTCCTCGTTAATCGAGACAAAGAGGTTCAGCGGTTCAAGTTCAGTGCTGAGCGCCTCTTGCGTGTCGCCAGCAAGTTGATCCTGCCTGTTGCCGCAAGCGGGGAGGGCGGTCGCAATCACGAAGACGCCAGCGCCTGAGCGTAAAACAGCGCGACGGGATACGTTTTGGATTTTGATAGTCATGACGCCTCTCCTGAAGCTTTCGCGGCGGCTTTAATAGCAGCGCGAATGCGCGGATAAGTTCCACATCGGCATATGTTTCCCTGCATGGACTGGTCGATGTCCTCATCCGTTGGGTCGGGATTCGTGCTCAGGAGCGACGCAGCCTGCATCATCTGTCCGGGCTGGCAGTAACCGCATTGTGGGACGTCGATATTACGCCATGCGGTTTGAACTGGGTGGTCGCCGTTTTCACTGAGGCCTTCAATGGTGGTGACGGCCTGCCCGTCGGCGGAAGCGGCTGGTGTGACACAGGCCCGGACCGCCCTGCCATTGAGGTGAACCGTGCAGGCGCCGCATTGGGCGACGCCGCAGCCGAATTTCGTTCCCTTCAGGCCTGCGATATCGCGCAGATACCACAGGAGCGGCATGGTGGAGTCATCATCAACTGAGTGTTTTTCGCCATTAATCGTGAATTCGGCCATGGACGGTCTCACTTTCTGGTAAGTAAGAGGTGGGCCGCCGGAAAACGCCCAGCGGATCAGGTCAGCTGGTCCTTTATATCACATGATTTCGTCCCCGCCGAACCCTTGTTCAAAAATGAACTTTCAGCGGATGAGCTGGGGGAATCTGTAATTAAAGCCGAGTCAAGGCCTGCCGGTCGGTGGCTGTTGTTCGCGGCTGCGACATGATCCGTCTGGACGCGAATGAAGGACCACCGGAGGGATTGGTCGCCGATAAGGCGTTGGCGACGCGCAAAGCAATGTGTTGGTCAAGAGTTGCTCGCTGGCATGCGCGAGCGCGTGACCGGCGCAGCCGAAGGCGCTATGACATTTAAGCTGAAGAAACAGGCGTGAAATGATGACTGACTATGCGTTAGTCGCGGATATTGGCGGAACGAACGCGCGCTTCGCGCTTGCTGAACGCAATGAAAATGCGATTTCTGTAAAAGATGTGCGGAGTTTCCGGGCAGAAGACTTCAAAACGATTCGTGACGCCGCGGATGCGTATCTTGAAGCTGTGGGCGTCAAACCGGTGATTGCCTGCTTTGCGGTGGCAGGTCCGGTCACGTATGCTTCGGTCGAATTTACGAACTCGCCTTGGGTCCTCGAGATTGAAGAAACGGAGAAGGCGCTAGGCCTCAAACATCTAGCGGTCATGAATGATTTCGAAGCGCTGGCAAGCAGCGTGCAATACCTGCGCGGTGATGACCTTGTCCTTGTAAAAGCAGGGCCGGGTGATTCAGATGCGCCGAAACTGGTCATCGGCCCTGGAACAGGATTAGGGCAGGCGTTGATTGTGCCCTGTGAGGAGCGAGACAGAATCATTGCAACGGAGGGCGGTCATGTTTCGTTTGCGCCCCGCACGGATAAAGAATTCGAGGTCATGAAATTCATTGCCCGCGAGCATCCGCATGTTTCGGTGGAACGGTTGCTCTCCGGAAGCGGCCTTGTGAATATTTATCGCGCCTTGTGTGCGATCAGGGAGATCCCGCGTGCTTCACTGCAAGCGAATGAGATTACGGCGGCGGCCATAGACGGTTCGCACCCCATCGCCGCCGAAGCGGTGAACATGTTCTGCGCCGTGTTGGGACGCGTTGCCGGCGATGCCGTACTTTCCACGGGTGCCCGGGGCGGTGTATTTCTTGGCGGCGGGATCTTGCCGAAAATCAAGGACATCTTTTTGAAAAGCGATTTCGCTGACTGCTTCCACGATAAAGGCCGAATGCGGGATTATCTGGAAGATGTTCCTGTGCAACTGATCGTTCGTGATGGCGCTGCGCTCCTTGGCGCCGCCTCAGGGCTGGTTTCGGAGGACCTGTAAAGATTACTATTGTCATGGAATTGGCGTGCGTTATTCCGGACATCGAGATCTAGGCCCTTGATCAGGCGGCGCGGTTGCGTGCGCGCTTGTCGATTTCGGGTCTATCGAGCTGACCCTTCGCACAAATGACCTATCGGGCGCCTAGCGTTCGAGGAATGGAGTCAAAGCTTCAAGAGCCCTCTCTATTCATGCCGTCATCTGCAACCGGCGTTAAGGGGCGTATCTTAAATCCAGCGTGTGCGGAAATTCCGGATTGGTTTCGCTTGCCGGCGCCGAGGCTTTTCCGGGCGAATGGCCGCGCGGTTCGAAGCGCGCGAGTTTGCGACCCTCCGCTTCATTCTCATTGACTGGAAACGTGTCAAAGCTCCGTCCGCCGGGATGCGCCACATGATAGGTGCAGCCGCCAATGGATCGCTCGTGGGTCATGTCGAAGACATCGAACACCAGGGGTGTGTGGACAGGCAATCGCGGATGGAGGCTCGACGGCTGCGCCCAAGCCTTGAAGCGCACGCCGCCCACCGCGACGCCGTTCTCTCGCGTTGAATGAAGCGGCACGCGCCGCCCATTGCAGGCGACTAGGTGGCGGCCGGGCGTCAATCGTTCGGCTTTGAGTTCGAGCCGCTCGACAGTGGCGTCGATGGAGCGGCTGACGCCGCCGCCAACCGGCTCCTCGCCCATTACTGGCCAGGGCTCAAGCGCAGACCTCAGCGTTAGCGTCGCATCGCCAACCTGAACGCGCCCGCATTCGGGAAACCGGAATGCGAAAAACGGTTCGAACCAGTCAAGCTGAAAGTCATAGCCGCCGGCCTTGAGGTAAGACAGGACGTCCTGAAAGTCTTCCCAAACATAGTGGGGCAGCATGAACTTATCATGCAGCAAACTCCCCCAGCGCACGAGTTTGCCGGTGTAGGGCTTGTCCCAGAAAAGCGCGATGCACGCGCGCAAGAGGACTGCCTGCACGAGACTCATCTGCGGATGCGGCGGCATCTCAAAGCCGCGCATCTCGACAAGGCCGAGCCGGCCGCGATCACTGTCAGGGCTGTAGAGTTTGTCGATGCAAAACTCTGCGCGATGGGTGTTGCCGGTCAGATCGACAAGGAGGTTGCGAAACAATCGATCAATCACCCATGGGGCGACGTCGCCCTTTTTCGGGATCTGCTGGAACGCAATTTCCAGCTCGTATAACGAGTCATGACGAGCCTCGTCGATACGCGGCGCCTGGCTGGTCGGGCCGATATAGAGACTGGAAAACAGGTAGGAAAGGGACGGATGGTTTTGCCAGAAACTGACCATGGATCGCAGAAGATCAGGGCGGCGCAAGAACGGACTGTCTTCCGGCGAGGATGCGCCCATGACGATATGGTTGCCGCCGCCGGTGCCGGTGCGCCGTCCATCGACCATGAACTTTTCCGTTGATAAACGCGCCAGCCGCGCTTCTTCATAGACGGCGTTGGTAATGTCTTTCTGTTCTTCCCAATTGCCGGCGGGCTGGACGTTTATTTCAATCACGCCAGGGTCCGGCGTAACGCTGAAATGCGCCATCCTCGGGTCCGCTGGCGGCGTATAACCCTCAAGAACAACCGGCGTATTCTGGCGTAAGGCAACGCTTTCGATTGCGGCCAGTAACTCAAGCCAATGCTCGGCCCAGGCGACGGGCGGCAGGAACAGGTGCAACACGCTGCCGCGCGCCTCTGCGCAGATCGCCGTGCGGATCAACCCATTAGGATCCTTTGCAAAGACCCTGTCATCCGGCGCACCGCACTGGGCCAGGTTCTTCTCCAGCGCGGCGCGTTGGGGCAACGGCGGGGCTGCGTCAAAGGTGCTGCGTTCCGGCGCGATCTCTTCTTGTGCGTCTTCGGGAGAGGGAAGGCCGCCAAGCGGCAAGCGCAACCCGATGGGCGAATCGCCGGTTAGCAGGACCAGATGCGGTCCTTTAAATCGCCATGCATTGCTGATCCAGCGCTTGCGACGGTGAGAGTAATGTAAGGGAAGCGCATAACCGACCGGCTTGCTCAAGTCCTTGTCCAAAAGCGATTGCAGCCGCTCGCGTTCCGTTTTTTCAAACGCGTCGGTTTCCATGATTTCATCTGTCAGCGGGAGCCGACGGTCCTTCCACAGATAATAGGGCGTATCCTCGCGGGTCGGCTGAACGTAGGAAGCGGGTACGCCCAGCGTTTCAGCAAGCGCATCGATAAAGTTTTTCGCAGTTTCCACCGTATGATCGAGTGACTTGTCCGGGTCAGCCAACAGCGTGTCGTTGCGCCATACGGGTTCGCCATCGCGCCGCCAGAAACAAGGCATCGCCCATCTCGGCAGGATTTCACCCGGATACCATTTGCCTTGCGTAAACATGTGAACGCCGGCGTCGGCAAACCGCCCCCGCAGGCGCCGCAACATATCCTTGCCAAGATTTTTCTTTCGCCCGCCCAACGCGCCATAATGCCATTCGTTTCCCTCGCGGTCGTCAACCGACACAAATGTTGGTTCACCGCCCATCGTCAGTTTGACGTTTCCAGCGTCGAGATCAGCGTCAACAGCGGCGCCGAGTTTGTCGATGTCGCGCCATTGCGCATCGCTGAATGGCTTGGTGACGCGCGGCGCTTCGACGATGCGGGTTACAGACATGTCGTGATGCAAGGTTGCTTGTGCATCGCTTTCAAGCGTGCCTGTTATCGGTGCGGCGCTTGAAGGGTTTGGCGTTGAACAAAGTGGAATGTGCCCTTCGCCCGCAAACAATCCCGATGTGGGGTCGAGCCCGACCCAGCCGGCGCCGGGGAGGTATACTTCCGTCCATGCGTGAAGATCAGTGAAGTCAACATCCGTTCCGGAAGGTCCGTCCAGCGATTTGACATCCTGAGCAAGCTGAATGAGGTAGCCGGAGGCAAACCGCGTTGCGAGCCCCAAATGACGCAGGGCCTGGCATAAAAACCATGCCATGTCGCGGCACGATCCGCGGCTAACGTCCAGTGTCTCCTCGCAAGATTGAATACCAGGTTCAAGGCGGACTGTATAAGCAAGGGACTGATTAAGCCGTTGATTGATCGCCACCAGAAAATCGATGATCCCGACTTCGGACGGATCGACATCTTTTAGCCAGGCAAGCAAGCCAGGCCCGCGTTCCTTTATTTCGAGATATGGCGCGAGTTCTTCCTTCAATCCCGAATCATAGTGGAATGGAAAAGTCTTGGCGTAATCTTCCAGAAAAAAGTCAAACGGATTAAAGGCCCGAATCTCAGTTATCAGGTCGACCTCAATCTTCAATTCAGAGATTTTTTCCGGAAAGACGACACGCGCGAGAAAGTTGCCGAAAGGGTCCTGTTGCCAATTGATAAAATGCTCTTTTGGCGTGATTTTGAGGGAATAGGATTGAATGTGTGATCGGACATGGGGCGCCGGCCGCAGGCGAATCGTCTGCATCCCCAGAGATACTGGCCGGTCGTACCGGTAATGCGTGACATGATTTAACCCTGCAACGATGCTCATCGAAATTGCCTTTTATTTCCTTCGGTCGAGCGGAAATGAACCGCTATAAAAATCCCGCTGATTTTTGCGGTTTTGTGTATAATAGCGAGGCCAAACTTCCAAGGCGTGATTGTAGTAGGTAACCTGTGTTCAATATTCCTCCTCTGACAAGCGATATTCTGGCCGTCAGCTTTGATGCGCCAGCCTCTCCGAGCCTTGATTTCAATC
>JBCBSY010000092.1:0-6733 GCA_039818925.1 Pseudomonadota bacterium
AGCCGCAAAAGCCACATCGCCGCCGGCATTCTCCGCGATATGGCGCGCCAGCGTGGTTTTGCCCGCGCCGGCGTAGCCAAACAGGCGAAACACCTGGGCATCGCCCTTTTTCATCCAGCGATCGACGGCGAGGAGCGCGTTGTCCTGTTCGGAGGACCATTTCATAAAGACAACCTGTATGGCGTAACGCGCTCTTATCGCCGCGGCGCGCACCGAAAGCCAGTGGCGACGCCAAAGTCTTGATATCGACTGGCGCCGCCATATATATACCAACCGTTCGGTACAATAGAGAATGGTTCATGCCCGCCGTGAAAACGACAAAAGAAGACGCCGTCGCCGCAATCACAGAAGTCTTCCGAAGTTATGGCTATGACGGCGCCTCGCTCAGCCGTCTGTCGCAGGCAAGCGGGCTCGGCCGCTCCAGCCTGTATCACTATTTTCCAAACGGCAAGGAAGACATGGCGAAGGCGGCCGGCGAACATATTGCCAATATTGTTATGGAGACGGTCATCGAACCGCTGGAAGGAGCGGGGTCGCTTGACGGGCGGCTTGGCAAAGCGATCGCAGCGCTTTCAAAACTCTATGATGGCGGAAAGACAAGCTGTCTGGTGGACTTGTTCGCCATTGGAGAAGCCCAGACTGTCTTGCCCGGCCTCGCCAAGAGCATGATCGACGCCCTCTCTGTTGCATTCCAGCGTGTGGCGGAGGAGGCGGGTGCGGCGCGCAAGGATGCAAAGCTGCGCGCCGAAAGAGCAGTCATCGAAATTGAAGGCGCCCTGGTGGTGGCGAGGGCTCAAGGCTCTGGCGCCGTCTTTCAACGTGCGCTCGCCCGAATTCCATCCCTGCTGCTGGAAAATCAGGCTTAATAGCCACTCTCAGAGCCTGTAGATACCGGTCCTCAGGCCACGAATGCGCAGCCTTTCGTGCGCTCTGCCCCAAGTCGTCACAACATGCGGCGCATGCTGCCTGTGTAGTCGGGCTCGCGTGTTGACGCGTTTGTGATGAACGAGCGGCTTGTTTCACCCGTCTATCAATGTAATGTACCGATCGTTCGATACATTACATTGATATGCAAAATGATGAGGAGAGACCTAAATGACCAACACGAATTTCTTAAATCGGCTGAAATCAACGCTGCGGGGAACCGCGGCGGCGCTTATTGTTGCTGGCGGCGCCTTCTATTTCGGCGATCATGCCTTCGCCGCCGAGGCAGGAGAAACCACGATTGCCGCAAAAGCGCCGACAGCGACAGTCGTTCACCGCGCGATCGAAATTGACGGCGTTCGCGTCTTCTATCGCGAGGCAGGCGATCCGTCCCGGCCAACGGTGCTTTTGCTGCACGGCTTTCCAACGTCGTCGCAAATGTTCCGCAATTTGATCCCAGCGCTTGCGGAAAACTACCACGTTCTGGCGCCGGATTATCCAGGCTACGGCGCGAGTGATATGCCGGCACGCGGCGACTTCGCTTATACATTTGCAAACTATGCATCGCTTATCGAAAAATTTATCGATAAAAAAGGCGTCGACGATTTCTCACTCTATCTGATGGATTATGGGGCGCCCGTGGGCTACCGCGTCTTCGCCGCAAACCCCGCGCGCGTGTCTGCATTTATTATTCAAAACGGCAACGCCTATGAAGAAGGCCTTGAAGCGTTTTGGGATCCAATCAAAGCATATTGGGAAAGCGGTGAAACGGCGGACCGCGATCAGTTGCGTCAGTTCCTCAATGTTGAGGCGACGGAATGGCAATATACGCACGGCCAGCCGAATCCGGAACTGATCAGTCCGGACACTTGGCATACCGACCAATATCTGCTCGACCGCCCGGGCAACAAAGACATCCAGCTCGATTTGTTTTACGATTACCGCACCAATGTCACAGAGTATCCGAAATGGCAGGCGTTATTCAGAGCTCATCAGCCGCCGACGCTGATCGTCTGGGGTAAAAACGACTACATCTTTCCCGAAGCCGGCGCACATCCGTATAAACGCGATCTTGAAGATGTAGAATTCCACCTGCTGGACGGCGGCCACTTCGTGCTGGAAAGCCATGGTGACTTCATCGCAACCGAAATCAACGAATTTCTGGATCGCGAACTGAAGTAGAAAGTGTTTTGGATCAGAGAAAGGCCCGCCCGAATTTCGGGCGGGCTCTTTTTTTAGCTCAGTTCCACCCAGACGGGCACGTGATCGGAGGGTTTTTCTTTTCCGCGGGTCCAGCGGTCAATGCCGGCGTTTTTGAACCGGTCGGCGGCTTGCGGCGATAGCAGAAGGTGATCGATGCGGATGCCGTGATCCTTTTCCCAGGCGCCGCGTTGATAATCCCAAAAAGTGTACTGGACGCCGCCCGGATGCGCCTGACGAATGGAGTCCGTCAGGCCGAGATTAACCAGCGCGCGAAAGGCGTTGCGTGTTTCCGGCCGGAACAGGGCGTCATCCGCCCAGGCGACAGGATCATGGACGTCTTCCGCTTGCGGAATAACGTTATAATCACCTGCTAGTACAAACGCCTCTTCCTGCGCCAGCAGTTTCTTCGCATGTTTTTGAAGGCGCGCCATCCAGGAAAGCTTGTAGTCATACTTCGGTCCCGGCGCGGGGTTTCCGTTCGGCAGGTAAAGTCCGCCAACGCGAACCGGTGCGGCGCCCTCCGGCATGATCAGGGCTTCGATATAGCGCGCCTGCTCATCACTTTTGTCCCCGGGCAGTCCGCGTGCGACATCGTCGATCAGGAACTTCGACAAAAGGGCGACCCCATTATAGGTTTTCTGACCGTGCACTTCGACATTGTATCCGCGGTCCTCGAATTCGAGGGCTGGAAACTTTTCATCGATGCATTTGATTTCCTGCAAAACCGCGACATCGGGCTTTTCCTTGTCGAACCATTCCAGAATGCGGGGCAGGCGGGCGTTGATTGAGTTGACGTTGAAGGTCGCGATTTTCATGAGCGTTTGGGTTTTGAATCTTCTGAGGTCTTCATGCCTTCGGCATCGCCCCCAATGACCTCGTCGTCAAGTTTTTTCGCTTTATTGGGTTTCGTTTCACTCTCAACCCAATGGTCGCGAAGCGCGCGCCCGGCAATGTTTTGTTCGTGATCAAAAGCAAGTTTAGAAAGCGTCATCAATAGGCAAAATACGCCGAAACCGATGAGCATATTTAACCACAAGATTACATCAGACCAGCCGATGCGCACAGGTGAGCCGTAAATTTCAATCTCGATAAAAAACTCCCTTATGAATAAAGGCGGCAGACTCAAGAGAAGGGCTGATATTGCCGCGCCGCAGAGCATAATAGACATCCGCTTGGGGCGGAGCACGACGGCAAGAATGATAATAACGGTAAGCGTCAATAAGAATGAAACTGCTAGCGCCAAGGGCCCGCTTATACCGGCGCCGAAACGGGTAATCAGAAAGATGACAATAAAATAGACCGGAAACGACCGGATGAGCGTTTCAAGCGCATTATTGATATTAACGGTCTGGTCGTAAGGCGTGCGCCGCGTCATCCTGACGTCTTACCTGTTTTTTGCTATCCTGCAGCGAGGGTTGATTTCTCTGCGTTGGACATCGTGGTTGTCTCAACGGCTTCCTCTTCAGCTACAGACGCCGCATTGCGCGCCCTTTCGAGCGCAGGCATAGTCAGCACACGGTAATTTTCTTCATTTTCGTCCATTGAGGTGATCATTCGACCCTCCCGGACATTGGTAATCGCCCAGTGCAGCAGGGTGAGCGCATTATCAAAAAGGTCCCCATTGGTTTTGGCGCCGATAAGGTGTTTCATTTCATCAATTGCGCCAGTCCCGCTGGCTGGAAGTTCGAACTGGTATCGTTTCGTGTCATACGCCATTACGCATCTCCATTATCGGGGTCATCCCCAAGGATGGCCCGAAGCAACTTCTCTTCCCGCGTCAGCGGCGCGCCGCGTTTCGGTTTTCGCTGGATCAGCACGTCGTCTTTTTCACGTTTGCCTTTGACGGGCCGGTCCTTGCTTTCATAGTCGCGCCAGCGTTCGAATGGATTAGCAGGCTGGCTCATGAGCGCGCCTCGCCATGTGAATTGAATATAGTCAGGCGAGGGGGAAAAGTCAATAATACGAGTGAATTACGAGGTAATATCCCTTCTCTCCTCAAGCGATTGAAATTGTTTATAGAATCCAAGTCGCTTGCTCCAGTCGCCTTAGCAGGTGAATGTTATGTAGTGTAAATAAGAAAACGGGAAAACAGAGTAAAAGAAACGCTTTGGCAAGACACAACAAGGTCTTTGATTAAAGGCTTTGTGCTCTTTCTTTCACGCGGGCGAGGGCCGCTTTCAGATAACCGGGCCAGAACAGTTTGACAATGAACCACAAGACCGGCTCCGCAGCGGCGCTGGTTGGGGTAAAGGCGTACGTCCAGTCAATCTTGGTGCGGGCGGCGCCGACTTGCGTGAAGTGCCAGTCCGATTGTGCGCTTTTGACCAAGGGGGCGAAAACGCCGGTGAATTCACTTAGGCGATAACCGAAAGTTTCGCCGCGGGTAAAGGCGATCATTTCTTCGCGCACCGATGACCCGTCAGACAGTTTGTGACGGCGAACATTGCCGATGGCGTCCCATGGACGATCATGACCGTCAACATCGGTGATCGCCGGCAGAGGTCCGTATTTCTGGATCAAGTCGCGCGCATCAATCGAAGCCGCCGTGTCAAACACGTCCGAAGCGGGCGCGTCGACCACTTCGGTTACTGAAATCTGAACTGGCATTGGCTTATTCCGCTATGAACCGGGTGAAGTCGTCGACGGGCGCGCGTTCAGATCGTAATTTGTTGACCTTCGCTTCAGGGTCGGCATAGCCGATCGCCATGCCGCAATAAAGCTGTTCATTGTCTTCCAGACCGAGAAATTCAGAAACGGTTTTGGCGCGCGCAGCCCACGCTTCCTGCATGCAAGAGGCGAGACCTTGTTCCGCCGCCGCGAGGGCAATTGATTGCATGAACATGCCGAGATGCGCCCATTGGCCCTTATCGAATTGCCGGTTCAGCGAGAAGAACAAGCCAACCGGCGCACCAAAAAACTGATAATTGTTCAATAGCCATTGAAGCCGGGCCGGTTTGTCCTCGCGGGGAATGCCCAGCAGCGCGTACATCGCCTCGCCAACCTCAAACCGGCGCGTGCGCCAAGGTTCGCCAAGCTTTGCCGGATAGATGGCAATTTCCGCTTCATCCGCAAACGGATTTTCAGCAATGGCTTTCTGGACGGTCTCGATCAGGCGGTTGCGGGCCGGCCCCATCACCACGTCCACCCGCCAGGGCTGAAGGTTGCCGCCGGAGGGCGACCAGCGCGCAATATCAAGAAGATCGCGCAAGATCTTCTCGCTGACCGGCTTGTCCAGAAAGGCGCGCGTCGAAATGCGGGATTTGATGGCGTCGGCGACGTTCATAGGAAGTTCCCTGATTCGTGAAGAGGCTGGGGTGTTTAGCAATGACGAAAGGACTGCCTATATATAGACCGTCCGCCCCCAAAATGATGGCGGAGATGCGGATAGGCAATGAGTTTCGACAGTGAGTAAGGCCGGTCAGTCAAGATTAATGCTCCTCGCGACGCTCGCCATGCTGGCGGCGACGGCGTTGTTGATCGCCCGCAATGAAGAGCTGATTTTCCGCGACCGCGGCGAAGTGGAGGTCCGCTTTGACAGGGACGATCCGGAGACGCTGATTTTCACCTGGCGCGCACAGGTCGAGGCGCCCATGGCCCGCCGGTTTGAAGAGGCGTGGCGTGAATGGGGCGATACGGGCTCGCGCATTATCATCGACCTGCACTCGCCCGGCGGGGCGGTGGCCGAAGGCGAACAGGTGATCCGCACCATCGACCGGATGAAGCGCACGCACATTGTCGATACCCGCGTGCGCGGCCGGCGCGCGTGTTATTCCATGTGTGTGCCGATCTTCCTGCAAGGGGAGGAGCGCTATGCGGCGCCAAACGCACGGTTCATGTTTCACGAACCGACAGCCTATGATTTTTACACCGGCGAGCGCGTCAATGAACCTGCCTATGAACGCGAGCGCGCCAGCCGCCGGTTTTTCAACCGTTACTTCGTCAATTCGCCGATGGACGCCGCCTGGCGCGACAAGCTCGCCATCGAGTGGAAAGGCCGCGACGTATTTTATTCCGGCCGTGAATTGGTGGAGCAGAATTCCAACATCGTGACGGCGTTGGAGTAGGGCGGCGCTTTGGTGCGCTCCACCATGCAATTAAGGTTTCTTGTTTATTCGGCGAAAAATGATGATAGAGCTTATGCTTAGCAAAGTTGTTGGTATCGTGAACAGATATGCATATAAGCCGCCAAGAAGACTAACGTCCAAAGGGTGCATTAGACCAAAGACATCTCTTCGTAGCCATACAAAATACAGCCAGTAGAAGTAAGAGATTATTACGGAGGCGATGGCAGCCAAAACGAATTGAGAGGCTGCTCTCTTTTCAAAAACAGCAGTGACTAATTTCCCAATACAAAGAGCGAAGATAATTCCTGATAGAATGGAGAAATGGTCGCCTAAATCGCGTGATACTGAAAACGCAAAAGCTTGGCCGATTAGAAGAAATAAGATTGCCGCAGCAATCAACATCACAAACTAAAACTCGTCCCGCAGCCGCATCCTGCTGTCGCGTTCGGATTGTTGATCTTGAACGCCGCGCCGATCAGCTCGTCGGAGAAATCGATCTCCGAGCCGGCCATGTAATCGACGGAAACGGAATCGACGAGAAC
>JBCBSY010000093.1:0-6688 GCA_039818925.1 Pseudomonadota bacterium
AGCGAGATCGCGCGAGAATGCAGCGCTCTCGTGGGACATGAAGTCGCCTTCGACGACAATCTCGGCCCGGGCTGCCGCGGGCAATGGCTGCGGCAAGACCGATCAGCGCCCCGCGCAGGCCCAGAATGAAAAACCGCCGCTGCACCTCCGCCGCGATAAAGTTGTCGGTGGCGCCAACAAGATGCAGCACCGAAACGATTTCATGATTGGCCGCAAGGCCAGCGCGCGCGGCGAAGATGGAAATCGCACACGCCGCCCCCATGACCAGCAAAAAAACGCCGAACGCCAGAGCCTGTCCAGACCGGGCGGCGCCGGAAAGCCGGTCGTGCCAGCGTCCGTGGTCGTCAAGACTGGCGCCGGGCGCTGCGGCGAGGAGCCGGTTTCGCAACAAGTCCAGATCATCGCGTAAGGACGGCGCAGCTTTGACTTCGATGATGGCGGGAATATTCAAAAAGGCTGACGCGTTGCCTTGACCCAGCCAGGGCTCCAGCAGTGCGGCGGTGTCTTCGCGGCTGCGTTCCGTCGCCTCCAGCACACCGTCGGTATCGTTAAGAATGCGCAGCGCGGCGGCGACGCCGTCGGCGATTTCCTCCGCGTCGGCGCCTTTGACCTGTATCGTGATTTCTGAGCGGAGCGCAGAGGTCCACTCATCAGCGGCGCGGTTCACCATCAACAAAGACGCCATCGCCAGCACGGCCAGAAAGGACATGACTGCGATCACCGCGGTCAAAGGCGCGCCAGCGGCGCCAGCTTCCGGCAAGAGCGGCGCCGAGCCTTGTCTTTTAAACCGGCTGCGCGGCTGGCTTTCGGCGCTTTGCGCGACATCATGAGCGATCTTTGCGTCGGCCTTGCTCATGACGCACCTCCGGCGCCGGCGCTATGCGATAACTGTCCGTTAGCAATTCTTAAGACCGGCTTGCCGATCGATTGAACCAGATGCAGGTCGTGCGTCGCCACAATCACCGCCGCACCCAATTTATTCAGTTCTACGAACAACTTCATAATCCGCTCGCTCATCGCCGGATCAACATTACCTGTCGGTTCGTCCGCAAGGATCAGGTCGGGCTTGGAGACCAGCGCGCGGGCGAGCGCCACGCGTTGCTTTTCACCGCCGGAAAGGGTCGGCGGTTTGGCCTCCATGCGATCACCAAGGCCCACCCAGCTTAAGAGTTCGCTTACGTCTTCCCGGTATTGGTTTTGGTTAACGCCCGCGACCTTCATGGGGAGTGCAACGTTTTCATAGGCGGTGAGATGATCGAGGAGCCGGAATTCCTGAAAGACGACGCCAATGCGTCGGCGCAGCGCGGGCAGTGTATCGCGCGGCGCGTCCATGGCGTTTTGTCCAAACAGGAAAAACTTTCCGCGTGTCGGCCGATGCGCCAGGTAAATCATCTTCAGCAGCGAGGTTTTGCCCGCGCCGGAAGGGCCGGTCAAAAATCGAAACTCGCCTTCGCCCAACGCCATGGATACGCCGGAAAGCGTTTCCGCCGCGTCATCATAGGCGAGACCTGCATTTTCAAATCGGACGATTTCTCTTCCGGTATCCAAGGCTTTTTCACTCACATGCGCGCCGTCGGCGCTGGGGTCTCAGAACCCATAAACGATTCTGGTCTCCTATGATAATCACCTGTCCCGATTGCGCCACGCGTTATGATGTCGATGACGACCGGTTTTCCCCAAGCGGCCGGTCTGTTCGTTGTTCTGCCTGTGGCGAAAGCTGGTTTGTGCCGGCGCCTGAGTTGATCGACGCCGAACCGCTGGAAGACGATGCGCTTGAGGAAAAGCCGGCAGCGCGCCGCAAGTCAGCCCCGAAGAAAAAAGCGACAAAAAGAAAATCCGCAAAACCGCGCGCCAGCATCGCAGAGCAAGACGCGGATGACGCCGCAGATGAGGAAGACGCCAATCGCCCGCGCATGAAAGTCGGTTTTGCCGAGGCGGGAGACGCTGAAGAGGACGCGCCGAAATCGCGCGCCCGACGACGCACATCCAAGAACGCAGACGATCCGGACCTTGTCGCCAAGCCGGCGCGCAGGAAAGCGGCCAAGTTGAAATCCGACGACGATGAAAGCAATGGCAACGCCATTGATTTTGACGACGACGATGACGATTCATTGTTTGATGAACCGGCTCCGAAAGAAACCGGTCGAAAAGCTCGCAGCAAGAAGGGCGAGAGCCGGAAAGGCCGAAGCAACGCTCGTTTTCGCGACGAAGACCTGGAAGATGCCGAGCCGCCCGAAAAAGGCTGGCGAAAAGGGCGACAGTTCATCGTGGAAGATGAAGACGAAGACAGCGAAGAAGAGCGCCGTCCATTTTTTGCACGTAAGCGCAAGGCCAGGGAAGACCGCCGCGAAAAATCGCGCGTCCGTGAGTCGCTGCGCTTTACTGACGAAGAAGGCGAGTTTGACCGCGACTATGCGGATGTCGAAGAGGATATTGATCGCGACCTTGGCGAAGACGATTACGAAGATGATCGCAGTCGCGAAGCCTATATTGTCGATGCGGACTGGGAAGATGTGGATGAAGGTGACATCGATCGAACCCGGGGATTTGGCCGCCGTATTCGCGCCGAACGCCGGCGCGCGACGGCGCTTGCCCGTATGGAAGACGTGCGCCCGCTTGATCCGCGCACGCTGGATGAAGAATTCTTCGCGGCATTACGGGTCACGCCGCGAGAGCTGGAACGCGCTGTCAGAAAAGCGCGCCGCCGCGCCGAGGCCCGGGAGAAAAACCGCCTGACGCCGCTGCGTGTTTTTGGGTGGACGGCTTGGGCCGCGCTGGTGGCGGGCGCGCTCTATGCGGTGTTTGTTTACCGTAATGAAATTGTCAAAGTCGCGCCGAAGACCGCTGACGCCTATGCGGTCATCGGCATCGAGGCTAATCCTTATGGGCTCGCGATTGAGAATGTGCGTCATCGCCTCGCTATGTCGACCGCCGGCCCGACCATCGAAATAACTGGCAACTTGCGAAATGAGACCGAAGGCGGCGTGACGGCGCCGCTGCTCCAGGCCGAAGCGCTTGGCGCGCGGGGCGAGCTTCTCGCCAGGTGGACATTTGCGGCGACCCAGACCGATGTCGGGCAGGGCGAGATGGTTGATTTCCTCACCCGTGCGCCGGCGCCTGAAGGAGTTGCGGAAGTGGCGCTGTCCTTTGCGCCAGAACCCAGCGTCCTGGATACGATCCTGCCGCAGGACGACGAGTAGCGCCACTGGCCAACCTGCAGAAAACCCCCTAAGACCGGCGGCCTCGAATGGTTTTTGGCAGGGGTGAAGCATGCGCACGCTTTTCACGGAAGATGAAATTGCGGCCCGCATAGATGCGATGGCGAAAGAGATCGCCAATGATCTTCCGCCGGACTTTCTGCTGGCGCCGGTTCTAACCGGTGCGTTTATTTTTGCAGCGGATTTGCTGCGCGCGCTCTATCGGTATGGCGCTGATCCTTACGTGGATTTTGTTCAGCTCTCCTCCTATGGCGGCGCGCGCGCTTCATCAGGCGTCGTCACGCTCCTGAAGGACTTCTCCATCGATATTGAAGGCAAAACGGTGCTCTTGATCGATGATGTTCTCGATACCGGACGTTCTTTGCATTTCGGAAAGGGCATGATTGAGGATCGCGGCGCAAAAGCAGTCAAGACATGCGTCTTTATTAAAAAACTGACGGGCAAATCAGACGATTTGCGTTGCGACTATATTGGATTTGAAGCGCATGCGGATGATTTTCTAGTCGGTTACGGCATGGATGATGCCGGCCGCAAGCGCGGCGTGCCGTTGCTGGGCGCGGTGAATTAAAACCGCTCGAGCAGACGCTCAAGGTAATCCACTTCATCTTCTTCGCGGCCAGGCTCGCCGAGCCGGCGGCGTAATTCATCAATAATGGCGCGTGTCCGGCCGGCCTCGCCTTCGCCCGGCACTTCTACGCCGTCGCCCGCCGCCTGACCGGCCTCGCGGCCAAGCGGATCGGTTGCGCGACCGCGCTGATCCTGCTGCCCGGCTGCGCCGTCGCCTTGCGCCTGACGCATTTGTTCGCGCGCCAGTGCTTCCGCGCCGTCACGCAAATTCGCGATCGCCCGCTCCATGGCGTCGCCGGCGGCGTCGAAGTCATCGCCGGCGAGGGCGCCTTCCGCTTCGCGCATGGCGCTGCGCGCGCGGCCAAGCGCGCGGGCCGCTTCGCCTTCCGGGTCGGCCGCGCCACTGTCCTCAAGCGTATCCAACAATTCATCAAGATCGCCGCCAAGTTCTCCTTCGCGCGCCGCCAGATCGTCGCCATTGCCATCGCCGGCCTGGCCGCGTTCAAAGGCTTCGTCCGCCAGTTCTCGTTGTCGGCCGATCAGTTCTCCGGCCCGGTCCGCCATCTGCCCGGCCTGACCGCCCCCTTGCCCTTGCTGGCCCTGGCCTTGCCCCTGGCCGCCGCCTTGAGACAGGCGCAAATTGTCCAGAATGCTTTCAAGGTCCGACAGCATCTGGCGCGCCGCATTGTTGGCCCCTTGCTGCGACAGGTTGCGAATCGCGTCGAGCATTTCATCAAGTTCGGACTGGTCCATCTGCTGGGCGTTGCGTGACGGCGCTTCTTCTGTTGGTTGGCCGGACTGGGCGAGCGCGGCAAGGTAGTCATTCATCGCCTGACGCAATTCTTCGACTCGCTGATCGATTTCCTCATCGCTGGCGCCACGTTCCAACGCCTGCCGCAATGCCTCGCGCGCGGCTTCAAGACGCTGGCGGGCCAATTCGAGCGCTTCATCTTCAAGTTGCAGGGCAAGCGGCCAAAATCTTTCAACCGCGTCGTCATAGCTGTCGCCATTCTGGCGCATGACGCGCCAGAAAGCGGCACGTAGCAATAAGTAGTTCGTCGGTTTCTCGGCATAGAAAATATCTGGCGCCAGCGTTATCGCGTCAAAGGACCGGGCGCTGCGCCGCCAATCCTGCGCGGCGACGGCGAGGGTCTGGCGTTGTTCAATCACGGCTTTCGCGATCGGATTAAAGAACATGCGCTCGGGCAGCGTGAGCGAGACTTCGCCGGTCTCGCCTTCCTGATTTGCGCCATCCACAACAACGACTTTCGCTAAGACCTGCAGGCCCGACCAGGGATCGGCCTGCAAATCAAGCGTCGCGGCGCGCTCGCCGCTCTGGCCGGCAATTCCTTCCAGCGCAAGCGTGCGCGCTTGGTCCAGCGACGCGGCGTCAAAGTCCGGCGCGTCAAGCGGGCGTTCCTGATCCGGATCAAGACGCATGACAAGGCGCGCTGAGGTCACGCCGTAATCGTCTTCGAGCGAAATCGTAAAATCGACACGGCCATCATCGGTGCGTGCGGGCGGCTCCAAAAACGCAACAGCCGGCGCGGCGTCACTCACCACGCCAATGGGCCAACGTCCTTCTTGACGGCCAAGGGTGAGGCGTAGCAGCCCGCTTTGGTCGATATTAATTTGAGCGCGTCCTGATTGTCCGTTGCGGACAAAATCAGCCTGGATCCGTTCATCCGCCATCTGATAATTCAGCCGGACACGACCGCCGCCATTCGCCTGCGCCACCAGCATGGATCCTTCCGGCGCGTTGATCTGCTCTGCGGCGGCGGGTGGCTCTTCGCCGGCGCGCAAGAGATAGATGGGCGCACGGCCTGAATAGGCCGGCGGTTCGATCCACATATCGGCGGTCATGACGCCGCCCCCGGCATGCGCGCCTGGATCAAAGCCGAGCGCCAACCGTTCCAGGGATTTGTCGCCGCCGGCGACAAAGGCAATGGCGAGCAGGCCGAGCGCAATGTGCCGCAAGCCCCAGGGGTCGCGCGCATCGGCGGTGGGGCGTACGCCTTTCAGACGGGCCGCGCGTGCGCGCGCCGCCATTTCCCGCTGGTGCGCGCGCCATAGCGGAGAGGCGTCGCCGCTTGCCTCAAACGGGGCGTCGTCAAGCGCTTGCACCGCCGCGTGCGCCACACCCCCATCTTGCTCGAGGCGGGCCTGTGCGGCGCGGCGGCCGGGGAAGCGAACGTTCCGTAGATCGTTGTACAAGCGCCAGGCAAAAGCGGCTGCGCCTAGCGTTAACAATAACCAGTGGCTCCAGGCCGGGATGAGCCGCCATAAATCAAAGAGGCTGACAAAGACAAATGCAAAGGGAATGACGAGAGAAGGGAGGACTGCCGGCCAGAACTGCTCCCAAAACAGGACAAGCCGGGCGAGGAAAATCGCCTTTGCGCCGGGCGCGCTCTTTCGGTTTGAGCGCGGCTGTGCCACTGCAGTCGTCATACTTCTTGCACTCTACCTCGCGAGGCGGCATTCGTCGACGCCGCTTTGGCTTACGCTTGTGTCAGTCCGTCGCGCCAAAAGGCGATCAAAGGGCGAAAAACCGGTTAACAAACAGGACAAGACTTGGTCTTCACGCTCGCATCATCAAAACGGCGTCGGCAACTGGGGGAAGAGGCGCGCCGGTCGCGCGCTTCCGCCTGGCGGCGTTCGATCGCCTGGATGCTGGTGATGACATACAATTTTGTAGGGATTGCAGACATCATCTCAACGGTTATTGCGCTGGAAAACGGCGCCGGCGTTGAGGCGAACCCCTTTATCAACACCATGATGGTTCATATTGGCGATGGCTGGATCGTCGGCAAGCTGGTGCTTCAGGGGGTAATCAGTTTCATGGTGCTCTGGTTCCCGCACTGGATTGTGCTTAGTTTCTTTTTGCTCGCCACCGCCGGGAATGC
>JBCBSY010000094.1:0-6674 GCA_039818925.1 Pseudomonadota bacterium
TCGGTCTTGACGGCATCGGCCTGGCGCGCTGCCGTCTCCCGGGCGGTGGACGCGCCAGCTTGATCCGAAATCAGGATCGACCAGCGCGCACCTGTCGCGGCGGAGAGCACCTGTTGGATCCGTCCGGCCAGATCGCCGGGCGCGCCGGGCGCCATATTCGCGACGGAACGTTCGGCGTCACTGCCGAGTGCCCCGTCTTTGACGAAGATATTGTCAGCGCCATCGAAAACCATCAATTCGAGCCGGTAAAAGCGCTGATGTGGCGATCTGAAACCATCGACTTTTCATCCCTGCCTGCGCTGCAGCGATCATTGCAGAAACCGCCGCCGCGCGACTACTTTGTGCGATCGAGACGCCAGGACGATGAAGACGCGCTGAACCGGCTCGCTGCACAGGAAGATATTCGCGAGATCGCGAAAGGCGGCGCCGCCCTCGCGACCTTGTGGGACGTGTGTCAAATCCCTGACTTTCGAAAAACCGGCGGCGATCAGCACGCCCGCCTGCTCGGCGATATCTATGAACGGCTGATGCGCGACGGGCGGCTTGCCGATAGCTGGCTGCAACCACGCATAGAAAGGCTCGACCGAATCGACGGCGATATTGATGCGTTGTCCGCACGGATCGCTCATGTCAGGACATGGACTTATCTTTCGCATCGCATTTCATGGATCGATCGCGCCCCTTATTGGCAAGAGCGCGCCCGCGCTATAGAAGACAGGCTATCGGACGCGTTGCATGAAAAACTCACGCAGCGTTTTGTCGACCGGCGCACTGCGGCGCTGTTAAAGCGTCTTAAAGATGACGCGCCTCTTTTGGCTGGCGTAACCGACGACGGAGAAGTGATTGTGGAAGGCCAGTTTATCGGCCGCCTTTTGGGTTTTGAATTTATCGTCGATCCGCGCGCCAGCGGCGCCGAGGCAAAATCACTGCGCGCCGCCGGCGAAAAAGCCCTGCGCCCTGTGCTTGCGGCGCGGGCTGGCGCGCTCGCTAATGCAGACGCCGATGAATTGCGTCTTGATGAAGATGGGACCGTATGGTGGCGCGCCGCCCCTGTCGGCCGATTGCAAAAAGGTCCGGCGCCCTTGCGCCCAGCTCTGGCCATATCCGGCCTTGCCGATGTCACGCCGAACTTGCGCGGGCGGGTTGAGGATCGCCTGAAAGATTTTGTCGCCGCGAAGATCGAAGGGTTGCTTGGCCCCCTCGTCGCGCTTCAGACAGCCGCCAATTCCGAAGCCGAAGACGGACTGAAAGGGCTGACCAAAGGCGTCGCCTACCGGCTCGTTGAAAATTTCGGCGCCACCTCGCGCACGCAGTTTGGCGATGATCTCAAACAGATCGACCAGCAGGAGCGCGGCAAGCTTCGTAAACTGGGTGTGCGCTTCGGCGAGTTCACATTGTTCATGCCGGCGCTGTTGAAGCCGGCGCCGGCGGCGCTCCTGACACAACTCTGGGCCTTGTGGACGGACCGGCGCCCCGCCGACATTCCCCCGCCTGCCGCCGGGCGGGTTTCAACAGTGATGAGTGAAAACCTTCCGCATGCCTATTATTATGCGAGCGGATACCGCCCCTCAGGCGTGCGCGCGGTGCGCATCGACATGCTTGAACGGTTAGCCGGCCTGATCCGCACGGCGCGCAATGACGGCAACCCACGCGAAGGATTTGAAGCGACATCACAAATGATGTCGCTTGTCGGTTGTTCGGGCGAAGACTTCGAAGCCATCCTGCGCTCGCTCGGCTTCCGCAAGAATGTCGTGAAGCGCAAGGTCGAAAAACTGCCGGAAGAAAAGCCCGCAGCCGATGCTGCACCCGATGCAGCAACTGACGGCGCCGCTGATCCCACAACTGGAGCGGCCGAAACACCGGCATCGCCGCCAGCCGAAACGCCTCCTGCAGAAATGCAACATCAGCACGCCGCCATTCCAGCAGATACCGCAGACGCCGTTGCACCGAGTTCCGATAGCAGCGCGCAAAGTGATCCAGCGCCGACACCAGTCGCCGTAAACGCCGCGCCGACCGCGGAACCAGCGCAAGAGGCCAATGCCGACAGCGATACCCAAGCCGCAACTGCGCCGGTCGGAACGCCTGCTTCCGGGGACACAAGTTCCGGCGATGTAAAAGCTGCGGTAGAAGCCGCGCCAGCAGCAGAAGCCGAAGAAATCGAAGTCACGCTCTGGCGGCCTGCGCCGCGCCGGCCAAAGCCGCAAGCCAAGCCGGGCGCGCGCCGGGACGACAATCGCGGCCCCAAAGGCAAAGCGCGCGGCGCGGACAAACACGGCAAGCCGGGTCAGCACAAACAGGGCTACAACAAACGCGGCAAAGGCCCGCGCAAGCCCGCCGTTTATTCCGCCGGGCCGCGCAAACCGAAAAAAGCCGACCCGAATTCGCCCTTCGCCGTTCTCGCTGGCCTTAAGGCGGAGCTTTCCGGCGCGCCGCCCAAACCCAAATCGAAAGAAACCGGGAAGGCCGAATGACGGCTCTGCCCGACGGCGACCCCGCGACCCAATCGCAGCGGCTCGACAAGTGGCTCTGGCAAGCGCGTTTTTTTAAAACGCGCACCATCGCCGCGAAATATGTAAGCGACGGCAAGGTCCGCATCACCAGAGGCGACAACACCTTGCGGATCGACAAGCCGAGCGCTGCGGTTCGACCCGGCGATGTTCTCGTCTTTACACGGAACGAGCGGCTACGGATCATTCATATCCTCGCCTGCGGCGTTCGGCGCGGACCGGCAAAAGAAGCGCAATCGCTCTATGAAGACCAATCACCCCCGCCGCCGCGAAAATCCGTACCTAAACCAACACCGTTCGCCCGGGAAAAGGGCGCGGGACGTCCGACAAAGAAAGATCGGCGCGCGCTCGCGGCGCTGAAATCAGCGGAGTAAGGACCGGCCTGTGGGAAAGCCATCCAACTTTGACGGTATGATGTATGAGTATTGCGTTGGTCTTGGCCATTGCGGCGGAACCATTAACGGCGAGCAGCGGAATGTTAGGCACCGCATACCGGCTGACGGCTATGTGACGGCCGATGAGTTTGTTGAATGGCTGCTATGGGCGGAAGGTTACGAGCCACACGAACGAGAATACAAATTCTGGCAGCCAAAATTGCGAGACGTGTTTCTCAAGCACATGAATAATGAAGCCGTTCCAGCTTGTCTCCTAGTGGATCACGAAAAATAGAGGACACTTAGCTTATGTTCGACAAGCTCTTTGGCCGGCTTCGCGCCGAAACAGAAACGAAAAACGATAGTGACGACGCCCTGCCGCTGGCGTTCGCCGCCCTGCTGGTCGAGGCCGCACGCGCCGACGAGGCTTATGAAAGCCATGAAGTTGCAATCATCGACCGCGCATTGAAAAGGAAATTTTCGTTGGATGATGCCGGGGCGGCAGCGCTGCGAAATCGGGCCGAGACGGCGCAGGACAGCGCGACCGATATTCAACGCTTCACCAAAATCGCCAAGGCAATGACGGGAGAAGAGAAGATCGCACTCATCGAAGAGTTGTGGGAAGTGGTTCTGTCGGATGGTGACCGCAACGCCTATGAAGACACGCTCATCCGCCAAATATGCGGGCTCATCTATGTTGACGACCAGGACAGCGGCGCCGCGCGGGCGCGGGTCGCGGCCCGGCTTCAACCCTAATTGACTGGAAGTTGCCGTATAGCGTGCTTGCGTCCCCGGCGCGAGCGGCTATGAAGGGCAAAACTGGAACGTTCCAAGGACCCGTCATTATGACCTATGTGGTGACCGAAGCCTGCATCAAGTGCAAATACACCGACTGCGTGGAAGTCTGCCCCGTTGATTGCTTCTACGAGGGTGAAAACATGCTGGTGATTCACCCGGACGAGTGCATCGATTGCGGCGTTTGCGAGCCGGAATGCCCGGCCGAAGCGATCATCCCGGACACCGAATCGGGCGCAGATAAGTGGGTTGAGGTGAACGCGAAATACGCCGCGGCCTGGCCCAATATCACCCAGAAAATCGACCCTCTCCCCGATGCGGACAAACTCGTGGAAGAAGCCGGCAAATTCGACAAATATTTCAGCGACAAGCCCGGCGAGGGTTCCTAGAACACGGGCTGGGTCGCCCGGCTGAGCCCGTAGCATTTATTGAAATTTTGTGCTAAACTCCAACACGAATCTTGGATGTTTTTGCAGCGCGCGCCGTTGAACCGGAGCCTTCGGAAAATCGCTTAACCTCTTGTAATGCATAGCTTTGCCGCTTCGACAGTTTTGGGGCGGCCTATCGTTTATGGATCGATGGCGCGGATGGACGACGGCGCCTCGGCAGCCCGCTCACAGCGTTGGACAAGGCATCCTCAATATTATCATACCGGCGGCGTATCGAACCGCCCGCTTCACACATAAGGTTTGTCATGGCGACCAAGAAAACGACGAAAAAAGCACCTGCCAAGAAGAAAAAGGCCCCGGCCAGAAAATCAACCGCAAAGAGCGCCGCCAAAAAGGCCCCGCCTAAAAAAGCTGCTGCGAAAAAGGCTGCCGCCAAGAAAACCGTGACCAAAAAATCAACCGCAAAGGCCAAGCCTGCGAAGAAAGCGACGAAAAAAACGCCGGCGAAAAAGGCCCCGGCCAAGAAGAAAGCGCCCGCAAAAAAGGCGCCGGCCAAAAAGACCGCCGCGAAAGCAACCCCAAAAAAAGCCGCCGTTAAAAAAGCAGCGCCAAAGCCGGCTGCGAAAAAGGCTGCGGCGAAACCGGCGACCAAAAAAGCCGCAGCAAAAAAAGCCGCCAAGAAGGCGGCGCCCGTGCGGCCAAAGCCGGTGAATGTCGGCCAGGCGCCGCGAAAGACGACCCTCGCCGCATCAATTCCAACACCAACCACCATCATTCCAAAAGATGCGCCACAGGCGGACGCAGAGGCGTCAGTGAATACGGAAGCATCCAAGGACGCCAAGCAGGACTTCAAGGTCAGCGACAAGATCGTTTATCCGGCGCACGGCGTTGGCAAGATCATAAAGCTTGAAAAACAACAAGTGGCGGGTATTGCGATTGAACTCTTTGTCATCGACTTCGATCAGGAGAAAATGAAACTTCGCGTTCCGACCGGCAAGGCCAAGACTGCTGGGATGCGCCCCCTCTCCGACGACAAGACGGTCAAAGACGCCGTCACAACATTAAAGGGGCGGGCCCGGATCAAGCGCACGATGTGGAGCCGGCGCGCTCAAGAATATGACGCCAAAATCAACTCCGGCGACATCAAGCTCGTGGCTGAAGTTGTGCGTGATCTTTATCGCGGCGAAGACCAGCCGGAGCAAAGCTATTCAGAACGCCAGCTGTTTGAAGCCGCGCTGGACCGCATGGCCCGTGAAGTGGCGGCAGTGCGCAATGTGGACCTCGGCAAGGCGATCGAAGAACTTGAAAGCGTCCTGAAAAAGAAAGCCACGGCTTAACCGACGCGTTCAATCTGCAAGGGATGCTTCAGATCAATGGATGGCCCGTTGATCGACTGTACATAGCCTCGAATACGAACCCGCGCGCTGTTAAGGCTGGCGAGGTCAAAATCATTGCGCCGCCAGCGCCGGTAGAGCGTGCTTGCCGCCGTTGCGGTAAAATCCGTGCGAAAGTCATCGTCAAAATTGAGATAGAAACGCGCACCGAACCTCTCCGCACGGACGATAGCGCCTTCAACCAGGTGAAACGCGCCGATCGCCCCTTCCGCATTAAGCGCATCAAATTGCCGATAAGCGGGCAACGCCCAAAGGCCGCTGCGCATGTCTCGGGCGCGCGCCTCCAAGACCAACAGACGCCGGATAAAGTCGTGGTCATCGCTTTGCGGGAAAACACGCACTGCCCCTTCCGAGACCATAGCCTCTTGTAACGTTCGCCCCTCATCCGGCCCTCGCAAAACCACGCGACGCACGCCCCAGCGGGTCGACGGCAGGCTGTCTTCGATCTGAAATTCCGACCGCAGATGGCTTTCCAACGCACGGCGCGACTGTTCGAAATAGGGCGGCAGTCCTTGCGTTAGTCGATAAAGCGGCGGCGCAATTACGTCAGCCAAGGCGAACTCAGCGTCACCTAAGTTGACCGGTCGCCGGAAAGCGCGTTTGCATTTCGAACTATACTCTGCGCAAACGCCCCATATGGCGCCAGCGCCGCAACGCCGCCCAAAAAAGCCCGCCGCTTCATCCGGTAATAACGCGCACTTTTGACCGCGCTTTGCGTCCGGACCGGTCAACGACCGTGACATCATAAAAGCCTGCGCGCGCCGGCCGCCAGACATGCTTCCCGCTCGTTGCCTCACGGGATACCGGCTCGCCATCCACATACCAGCGATAACCGCCCTCGCCGCCCCGCGCCGCCAAGGAAAACCCGCGGGGTTGCGAAACGAGGAAAACCTCGACGCCCTGACGCGGAAAAACGATTTGCGGCGGCGCTGTCTCGCGCGGCGCATCGAACCGCGCCATGGCGGTCAGCGGCGCCTCGTCAGCGGACGGCGCGGCGCCACCGCGCGTGACGCCGTCGCGGTCCAGCATGTCGAACACGTCAAATAGCAATGGCGCTGCAGCCACGCGCCCGGTCGAGTCGGGCCGTGGCGCTCCGTCTGCCCGCCCAACCCAGACCACAACCGTATACCCCCCGCCATGTCCCGCCGCCCATGCATCGCGATAGCCATATGATGTCCCAGTCTTAAAAGCGACTTTGCTCGCTGTTTTTGAGAG
>JBCBSY010000095.1:0-6641 GCA_039818925.1 Pseudomonadota bacterium
CGGATATGGCGTTCGCCGCCGCTTCTCGTGTTGCAAAAGCAAAAGAAATATAGCCTTCGGCCGCCGGCATCCGCATCAGCCTAAAGGTTGCTTCCGCCTTCACGCCAAGCGCACCGTTATCGCCGAGATGGAATTGGTTGTGAAGTCTTCGGTTTTGACCCGAATCTGCAGCGCGTGCGCATGAAACGCGCCAGCCTCGCTCAGGATCTCAAATCACTGACCAGCGTCATCAAAGGACAAAAAGGACTACTGTCAGGCGTCAAGGAAGCGACGAAAATCGCCGTCGCCGGTCGCGATTTCGTTTCTGACGACGACTACTCCGTCCATGTTGTCTGTGAAGGGCGGTCTGCGTCAGCGGTCGACGCTGATCTTGCTGAAGCGCGCCAGATCGCAAAACGCTACGAGGGACGCGAGGTCGAAAACACGATCCCTAAAGTGGTGCGCGCCAATCCCTTCACGCCGCTTAACAACATGATCGGTCCCAAAGGCGAGCGGTGGGCGCCGGTGCACGGGATTGTCTCTCATGCAAAAGCGCCTGTGGTCTGGCGTGAAATCGATGCGTATTTTCAGTCCATGAGCGACAGGTTCGAGAAGCACGGCGTCACCACCGGCTATCTCGTGACCACGATTTCCACCAATGGTTTTTTGCTTGAACCGGTTTTTTACTGGCCGGAGGCCCTTAACCTTATCCACGAGGAAACCGTCGAGGCGTCCACCCTCGCGCGGATCACCCCATTTGAAAAAAATGATGCGGCAACTGCCATTGTGCATGAGGCGCGCGCACGCGTGGCGGAGATTTTCCTATCGCATGGCGCAGCGCATTTTCAGATTGGCAAAACGTATCTTTACCGCGATGGACGCAAACCCAGCGCCTGGGAGCTGCTTGACGCCATCAAGTCTGTGCTCGACCCGCAGCGCCGGATCAACCCGGGTTCGCTCGGCCTTGATTGAATGCGAAAGGTCACGCTGACAGCGTGACGGATCTGAAACGCGCTTAAGTGCAAACCGGCGATAGCTAGGCGCATGATCGCCATGATTTCATCCCGTCAATGTAGTGTTGCCGAAGCGTAAACAGCGCCGCGAAGAATTTATCGACTGCGTTCGCAGCGCCATTCCTGTCATCCCGACACGCTGATCATTACGTTTCAGAAAGGCGTGCAGGACAATGTCCTCGTCGCGTAATTGCAGGCGTTTGCTTAAAGTCATTTTAAGCATGCCTTGTCTATAAATTGATCAAAGCGGCTGCGTTTTGGCCGTTTCTAGTTTCCTGGGGCAATGTTGACGGGGCGCGCATGAGCGTTGCAAAAAAAAACTATATAAAACGGTCACGACTGAGTTTCGCTGCAATCATGGCGGCGATGACTCCGGTATCGTCTCTTGCGCAAACGACCGGCGTCGATCCGCAAGGCTCTGGCCCGATTGTTGCGGCGCTTGATTGGTTGCAGGGGAGTCTTCTAGGCAACGTTGCGACGACAGCGGCGGTCATCGCCGTTGCGGCGGTTGGTTTCATGATGCTGACCGGACGCATGAACTGGCGCTATGGCATCACCGTTGTCGTCGGTTGCTTCATCCTGTTTGGCGCCACGTCAATTGTTGCGGGAATTCGCGCCGCCGCCGGAGGGTAGAGGCATGAACACCCTCAATACGGCGCCGGTGTTCCGGGCTTTGACCCAGCCGCAGATGTTCGCCGGCGTTACCTACAGTTTTTTTGTCATCAACCTCGTTGTTACAACCGAGTTGTTTTTGATTACGCGCTCAGGCTGGTCGCTGCTGGCAGCACTGGCCATTCATGCCTGTGGCTATCTCGCCTGTCTTTACGATCCGCGCATTTTTGATCTATGGATCACCCGCGTCAACCGCTGCCCGCGCATCCGCAATTACGCTTTCTGGCGTTGCAACAGCTACATGCCATAGGGGCGGGCGATGGGAAAAAGCGCCCGCATTACCAAAATAAGACCGCTGGCCCGAAAAGAACAACGGGCCGGAAGCCGTTTGCCCTATGCAAGTCATGCAGACGGCGCGACCCTCCTGTTGCGCGATGGCGGCGTGATGCAAACAATCCATCTCGCGGGTCTTGCCTTCGAAACAGCCGATACCGAAGAGCTCAATCACCGACAGGTGGTTCGGGACACCATGCTGCGGGCGATCAATAATCACCAGTTCACCCTCTACCATCATATTGTTCGCCGCCGTGTGACGCCGCAGCTAAAGGGCGATTTCGCCGACCCTGTTTCCGCCGGCATTGACAAGCAATGGCGTGCGCGAATGGGAGAAAAGCGGCTTTTCGTCAATGAGCTTTTTCTCACGCTGATTTATCGACCGACGTCAGGCAAGCGCGGGCTCCTTCAAAAGCTTGGACCGCGCGGAAAGAAATATGACGACGCGCGCCGGGCGCAGGCGGTTAAAACACTCAACAACGCCCGTGAAGGGTTGATGGCCTCTCTCGGTCTCTACGGGCCACGATTGTTGGAGTGCTATGACGGAACGGGCGGGCGCTGCTCTGAACCGCTGGAGTTTCTTTCGCTGCTCTACAACGGCGCCTTGCACCCCGTGCTAACGCCGACAGAAGACTGTGGTCACTACGTTCCTTACAAACGTACGTCCTTTGGCGTTGACGCATTGGAACAGCGCGGAGCCCAGGGAACGTCTTTCGCAGCCATGCTTTCGGTGAAGGATTACCCGTCAGTAACAACGCCGGGCGTGATCGACAGTCTGTTGCGGCTGCCTTGTGAACTTGTGGTCTCGGAGAGTTTTCGCTTTGTCGACCGACAGGCAGCGCAGGAACGCATTGACCTCGCCCTGCGGCGCTTGCACGCGGCCGACGACGACACAGTCTCCTTGAAGCGCGGTCTACAAAACGCAAAAGACGACGCGGCCTCAGGCGCGGCCGGGTTTGGCGAGCATCATTTAACAGTGATGACCCGCGGGGAAACAATGGAGGCGCTCGATGCTGCTGCGGCGCAGACGCAGGCGGCATTTGCAGATATCGGCGCCATTGCGGTGCGCGAGGACATGAATCTGGAGCCGGCCTTCTGGGCGCAGTTTCCCGGCAATGAAGACTTCATCGCCCGCCGCGCCATGATCTCGACGGCAAACTTCGCCGGCTTGTGCTCCATGCACGGGTTTCCGATTGGCGCGCCAGAGGGTGGCCATTGGGGCGACCCGGTCACGCTTTTTGAAACGACAGCGTCAACGCCTTACTTTTTCGACTTTCATGAAGGCGATCTTGGAAATTTTCTTGTGCTTGGTCCCTCCGGCACCGGCAAGACCGTTATCCTGAACTTTCTGTTGGCGCAGGCGCGCAAGCTGGATACGCGGACAATCTTTTTTGACAAGGACCGTGGCTCGGAGATTTTTCTGCGTGCAATCGGCGGGCATTACGACGTTTTGCACGAAGGTCAGCCCTCTGGACTTAATCCGCTTGCGCTTCCCGACGCGCCGGCGAACCGGGCGTTCCTGCGGACCTTTATTGGCCGGCTTGCAACACCGCCGGGCGCCGAGCTGACAACGGATGAGCGTCGCATCATCGCAGACGCTGTCGACAGCAATTTCGAGCAGGATGTTTCGTTCCGGCGCCTTCGTTATTTTGTTGAAATGCTCGGCGGCACGAGTCGCATTTCCGCTGGCGGGCTCGCGTCCCGCATGGCGCGCTGGCACGGGGAGGGCGAACATGCCTGGCTGTTTGACAATGCATCAGACAAGCTGCACCTCGACGCATCCGTGGTTGGTTTTGATATGACCGACCTTCTGGAAGCGCCGGAGCTGCGCGGCCCGGCGATGCTTTATTTGTTTTATCGGATCGGACAGCGGCTCGATGGCGGAAAAACCGCGATTGTCATCGACGAAGGCTGGAAAGCGCTTGACGATGAAGTGTTCTCTCATCGCCTGAAGGACTGGTTGAAAACGATCCGGAAGCGGAACGGGATCGTCGGCTTTGTCACGCAGTCGGCGCGCGATGCGCTCGATAGCGGGATTGCAGCGACGATCACCGAGCAGACCGCAGTGCAGATGTTCCTGCCAAATCCCCGCGCGCAGGAAGCGGAGTATCAGGGAGGTTTTGGTCTGACGGCGCATGAATTCGACATCGTCAAATCACTGCCTGAACATTCGCGCTGTGTCTTGATCAAAAAAGGGGGTCACAGCGTCGTGGCGCGCCTCGATCTTTCCGATATGCCGGGTGTTCTCAAAATTCTGTCGGGCCGCGAAACCAGCATTCGCGAGCTGGACCGGTTGCGCCGTGAGCTTGGCGATGATCCGGCCGCCTGGCTCGCGCCGTTCCTCGGCCGCGCCACGGATGAATTCGGCTTGCCGAAAATTGTGTATCGGGAGGCGGCGGAATGATCCAGAACCGTTGCACCCCTGCAGACGGATCAGGTCTCGTCGCGCCGCTTCTGGAGCAGGTGGATTGTCAGGTCGCGACCTATGTGGAGACGACCTATGGCGCCATGTTCGGCCCACTCGGGTTTCTGGAACCGGCGCTGACAGGCGCGCTCACATTATACATCGCTGTCTATGGCTATCAGCTTATTCTGGGGCGCAGCGGGCTTAGCCTTTCCGGGCTTGCGCCAAAGGTGTTGCTGATTGGTCTGGTGCTGGCCTTCGCAACACGCTGGGGCGCCTATCAGGGCCTTTTCCTCAATATTTTTTACGGCGGCGCCGATCAGCTGGCGGGGCTGTTGCTGAAAAACGGGGAGGAAGGCGTTTTTGTTCGGCTCGACAATGTCTTGCGTGAACTGATCCGCATTGCGGGCGAATGGAACAACACGGCCATCAATAGAGACGCTTTGATGGCGCAGCCGGCCAATGGTTTGCCGCAACCGCAATTGGAATCCCCGACACTCGCCAGGTCGAACGGCGTTGTGAACCTGCTTTGGTTCAGCGCGATCCTGCTGGCGCTTTCGACGGCGGGCGTTCTGGTCATCGCCAAGATCGTGCTCGGGCTTCTGCTCGCGCTGGGTCCGGTGCTGGTGGTGCTGGCGTTGTTTGCCGCAACCCGCGGTTTGTTTGAGGGATGGCTGAAAACCCTGGCGAACTATGCGCTGGTGGCCGCTTTTGCAATGGCGTTGGCAGGCGGTGTTCTGCTGTTGGTCGAACCAATGGTCCTGACAATTGCGGAGGCGCGCGCGAGCGGCGACGCAAACCCGCAGCCGGTCTTCGTTCTGGCGGTGACCGTTTTTGTCTTCGCGCTGTTGATGGTTCAAATTTTGCGCATGTGCGCGCGGCTGACCGGATCCTGGCGCCTGCCATCGGCGTCGGGCGAGCCATCAAGAAGTGACGCGCAAATCCTGGAGACGCGCACTGATCCGGTGCCAACCGGTAACCCGAGAGTGTCTGACATCGTGGTTGCGGTTGAGCGCGCAGGGGGGATGACGCGGGACGGTCGCGCTCAGGCCGCGGCGCAGTCGGTTGCCGCGCCTGCATCGGCGGCGTCATCCTACGCCAGCCGGCGCACAGGGCAGCACTATCAGTCTTTCGCCAACCGGCTCGGGGCCAGGGGGAGGTTTGCATGATGCTCAAGCGCATTCTTGTTTTTGTTTTCGCGCTTGCGTTGGCGACGCCCGCGATGGCGGATTCGCGCATCAAAACGCGCAATTATGCGGAGAACGCCGTTTACGCCATTACCGGTCATTTCGGGTTTCAGACCGTTATCGAGTTCAATGACGACGAAGTGATTGAGAATGTTGCGATCGGCGACAGCGCCGCATGGCAGGTGACGCCAAACCGCCGCGGCGATGTCATCATCTTGAAACCAATCAGCGAAGCGGCGCCGACAAACATGACCGTCGTAACGACGCTGCGCCGTTACATATTCGAGCTGACGGCGAAAAGCGCGGCGGATGCAAAGCCGGGCGAGATGGTCTTTGTTTTGCGGTTTGCCTATCCGGATCAAAAACGCACCGCGGTCGCGGTTGAGGCGCAAGCCGCGGCCTTTGTTCCGTCGCCAACGCCGGACGAACGCGTCACCAATCAAAACTACAGCTATGAAGGTGCGCGCGAGATTGTGCCGTCACAGGTTTTTGACGATGGCAGGTCGACTTATTTTAAATGGCCGGAGGGCGCGCCTGCGCCAGCCATTTTCCTGCTGGGAAAAGACGACAAGGAAAGCATCGTTAATCACGGCTTCGAGGCCGGCTACGTTGTGGTCGATCGTGTTGCGCCGGTTTTTTCCCTGAAACATGGCGACTATGAAACGCTGATTTTCAATGACGGATACACCCCCGTTGATCCCGGACCGGATGCGCCGCGGATGCGTCCGAAAAAGCGCGGATTTTTCGGGCGCGTTTTCGGCGGCGGCGATGAGGAGGAGGCGCAGTGATGTACCGTTCCGGCGGCGAGGATCCGCGCGCGCAGATGTCGCAAACCGCGCTTGATCAGGCGAATGCCTATGCCATGCCGCGTGTGGCGGAATCAAACGGCGACAAGCTCAATATGGTGCTGGGCTTCGCGGCGCTCGCCATGCTGGGGGTGTTTGTATTCAACCAGTTGAGCGAAGGCCGTCAGGCTGCGTCAATCGATGACATGATGAACGAAACCCGCACGCAGCTTTCGCTGGCGCAATCGGAAGCGGAAGCTGCGCGGCGCGAAGCGGCTCAGGCCCGCGCTGACGCCCGGCGTGCTGAAGCGCGAAGCGCCGCCAACGC
>JBCBSY010000096.1:0-6569 GCA_039818925.1 Pseudomonadota bacterium
AACCGCTGCTTTGGCGGAGGCACACCAGGCACAAATAATTGTCAGAATAATATTGAAGGCGTTACTAATCCGGAAGCGCAATATGGCGGCGACTTTGTTACCGACAATAGCGGCATCTTGCGTTATGTTCAGGTTCGATTTGCTGGTTTTCCGCTGAGTTCAGGAAACGAATTGAACGGTATTTCCTTTGGCGGCACTGGTTCTGACACGGTTGTTGAATATGTTCAGGTTCACAACAATTCAGACGACGGCATCGAGATGTTCGGTGGTACAACGAACCTGAAATACATCGTTCTGACCGGCAACGACGACGAATCGCTGGACACCGACAATGGTTGGACGGGCAATGTGCAATTCATGGTCATCAAACAGCGCACCGATGGCGGCGACAACGGTATGGAAATGTCGAGCGCCCCTGGCGTCAGCCCGGCCACGAACCCGACGATCGCCAACTTTACGCTAATCGGCGAGCAGTCCCGCGCAATTCGGCTGAACACAAATCACATCGGGCGTTTCCTGAACGGCATTGTTGTTCATCCTGACCAGTGCTTCCGCTGGGAAGACGCTGGCGATGGTGATCCGTCCGACTATGATGGAATCGGCGTCGATCCTTCTTTCGACTCCGTGCTTTTCGATTGTCCTGATTTGACAAATGAAGATCCTGAGACGCCGGCGGTGCTTGGCGCGCTGTCAACCGGTACCAATAACCTGACCCGCACGGGCGACGGGTATATGAACCAGCTTTCGATGATGTTCTTCCCCGGAATGGCGGAGCAGAATGCGACTGAGTTCTCCCCACTCTCTGGCCTAAATTCCTTCTTTGAAGACACTGATTATGTCGGCGCCTTCAGCCCAGACGAAACACCGACCAACAACTGGGCGACCGGCTGGACGTTTGAGTTATTCCCGGACCCGACCTGTCCGGCAGGCACAACGAATGTCGGTACAAAGAACGGCCAGAATATTTGCTCAATCGCTGGCGTCCAAACCGCCGACATCACCCTAACGCGGGGCAATATCTATGAGATTGAAGGTCGCGTTGATGTGGGTGTGGATGTAGGCGCCGACGGTTCTGGCGGTGATCCGGCGGACCTCGAAATTGAAGCCGGTGTCACGCTCTTCGGCAATGGCGGGTCCGACTTTATCGTTGTGAATCGCGGATCCCGCATGTTCTCGAACGGGACACGGCAAAACCCCGTGATCTTCACGTCTGAAGCTGATCTTGATGACCCGACCCGTAATGATGAAGACGCCAATTCCGAGTGGGGTGGTCTTGTTCTTCTTGGGCGCGCGCCAATCAACCGTTGCTTTGGCGGCGGCACACCAGGCACCAATGGCTGCCAGAACAATATTGAAGGTGTAACTAATCCTGAAGCGCAATATGGCGGCGATTTTGCAACCGACTCCAGCGGTTCGATCATGTACACACAGGTAAAGTTCGCTGGCTTCCCGCTTAGTTCCGGCAACGAATTGAACGGTATTTCCTTTGGCGGCACAGGCTCTAACACCGTCGTTGAATTCGTGCAGGTTCACAACAACTCCGACGACGGCATCGAGATGTTTGGCGGAACCACCAACCTCAAGAACATTGTTTTGACGGGTAACGACGACGAATCCCTCGATACAGACAATGGCTGGACGGGCAATGTTCAGTTTATGATCATTGTTCAGCGCCCGAATGGCGGCGACAATGGCATGGAAATGTCTAGCGCGCCGGGTATTTCGCCAGCCACCAATCCGACGCTTGCCAATTTTACGCTTGTCGGCACACAGTCGCGCGCTATTCGCCTGAACACAAATCACATCGGGCGTTTCCTGAACGGCGTGGTCGTGCATCCTGACCAGTGCTTCCGCTGGGAAGACGCCGGTGACGGTGACCCGTCTGACTATGACGGGATCGGCATTGACCCCTCCTTTGACTCGGTTGTCTTTGATTGCCCCGATTTGACCAATGAGGATCCGGAGACGCCGGCGGTGCTTGGCGCACTGGCTGGAGGAACGAACAACGACGACATGTTCTCCAACACCTTGATCAACGGCTTTATCAATGGGCCTAATGAGACTGCGGCGACGGAATTCCCCTCGCTCTCAGGCCTCGACGCATTCTTTGAAGATACCGATTACATCGGCGCCGTTGAGGATGCGAATGACCGCTGGTGGGCGGAATGGAGCTGTGGCCTCGAAGCATCGACGCCTTGCTAACGATGAAGCAGGACGGCGCGCTCAACAGCGCGCCGTCTTTTGGTCCTTCGCACTCAGATTAAGGTTTATTGTCATGAAGTCGTTTCTATCACTTGGCGGCGCGTTAATGGCGACGAGCATGCTGATTTCGCCGATGGCGGCCAGCGCTCAAACGTCCGAAACAAACGATTCCGCCATATCCATTCAGCCTACTGTTTCCGATCAGATCATTGTTCGCGGAACCAACATACCAGATCCGCAGCGGGCGACATCGCAGGTTGCAACATTCCTCTCCGAAGAAGATTTGGCGCGCACCGGTGACGCGAACGCTGCGCTGGCGTTGACCCGTCTCAGTGGTCTCAGCGTCGTCGGCGGCCGGTTCGCTTATGTGCGCGGTCTCGGTGACCGGTATTCTTCCGCGCGTCTTAATGGTTCGCCCTTGCCGAGCCCGGAACCCCTGCGCCGCACCGTGCCGCTTGATTTGTTTCCTTCGAATGTGCTCGGCGGCGCCACCGTCCAGAAGACTTTTTCGCCAAACTATCCTGGCGAGTTTGGCGGCGGTATCATCGATTTGCACACGCTGCGTGATCCCGGGGAATCCTTTCTGAATTTGAAGCTCGGGGTTGGAATCAATACCGTCACTACGGCGAAGAGCGGCATCTTCGTTAACGGTGGTGATCTCGACTGGCTTGGTTACGATGACGGAACCCGCAGCATTCCCGACCCGCTGCAGGCAGTTTTTGACTCAGGCGAAGCGCTGTCTGACCTGCCGGACGCTCAACTCGAAGCGATTGGAGAAAGCTTCACCAACTCACCGCTCACGGTGATCCAGGAAGGATCATTGGGACCAAATTTTGAGGGTTCGATCGACGGCGGTCTGTCTTATGACGTTAACGACGCGATGACGCTCGGCCTTGTCGGCGTGATTGGGTACAGGCAGGACTGGACAACAGAAAACTCCAGACGCCAGTTCGTTGCTGGCGATATTATCGGTACGGATTTTGACGTTACGGAAACCAGCCTTGATGCGACGGTGAACGGATTGCTGTCTACGTCCTTGTCGTGGGACGAACACGTGGTGCAGGCGACAGGACTCTATATTCACTCAACGCGCAAGGAAGCGCAGATTGCTGACGGTTTTGACTTTAACGCACCTGGTGACGGGTTTATCTTTAACGAATCGTCTTCTTGGCTTGAACGAGATCTTTACATGGGTCAGCTCACTGGGTCCCACGTTTTTGGCGATCTGGAAATTGACTGGCGTGGCGCTGTGGCAAGGTCCAATCGAAAATCGCCTTATGAGCGGACCCTCACCCGTTTCCGTGACACGGCGGACGGCCCGCCGCGTTATTCCTTTGCGAACAACTATCGCATCGATTTTTCGGACTTGACCGATGAAACGGCGAGTTTCGGCATCGACTTCACTTACAACTTGCCGATATCCGGCGCCCGGGAAGTCGTACTAAACGCCGGCTATGAATATACGTATAATGACCGTATCGCCACAGTAGACCGGTTTGTGTTTGGCGGCGGCAATTCCCTGCCGGATGATGTCGAGCTGGCCCGCCCGGATTTTCTGTTCTCGCCGGACAATATCGGCCCGTCGCGGTTTTTTCTGGTGGAGACATCGACGACCGGAACCGACTCATATGACGGCGATTTGCTAATCCACGCAGGTTTTGCACAGGCCGATCTGGAGTTGATTCCGACTTTGCGTACGAGCGTCGGCGTCCGATACGAAAAAGCTGTGCAAACGGTCGATACGTTTGACCGCTTTGACAACACTGGGCCGGGCGCTAATTTGGAGAACGACTACTGGCTTCCGTCGGCGACCGTGACCTGGAACTTCACGGATGACATGCAGTTCCGGCTTGGTTACTCACATACCATTGCAAGACCGCAATTTCGCGAATTGGCGCCGTCGCTGTTCTTTGATCCGGAAAATGACCGCGCCTATCGCGGCAGCACCGCGCTCGTTGACAGTGAGTTCCGCAACTACGATGCGCGATATGAGTTTTACCTGGGTCGTAATCAGTTCCTGACATTGGCCGGCTTCTACAAGAAGATCGACAAACCTATTGAAGAAGTGCTGTTTGAGCAGGCGTCATTCGTGTTCAACACCACGTTCATCAATTCGCCGGAAGCGCAGCTGTTCGGCGGTGAGTTTGAATACCGCACACGCTTCGGGATTCCTTGGAATGACTGGTTTGATCGTCGAGATTGGCTGTTCTCAGTTAACTACACCTATACGAATTCCGAAATTATCGTGAATGAAGGCGATACCGTCATCAATCCGTTTACGAACGAGTTTGAAGATGCTTCGCTTTTCGGTCTTGACGGCCAGCCGCTGCAAGGGACGCCGGAACATATCGCCAATGTTCAGTTTGGCTGGGAGGACGAGGACGATCAGCTGACTGTTCTTTTGGGCTGGGTTGATGAGCGAATTCTACAACGCGGGGATCCCACCAGCGTGAATGGCGTTCCCGATGTCGTGGAGCGTCCGGGCATTCAACTGGATGTTGTCTATCGTCAGGATGTCATGATCGCGGGAACGGAGTTTACGATTGGCCTCAGCGCCAGGAACCTCCTGGCGACCGAGCATCAGGAATTCCAGGAAAGCGGTCTTGGGCGGACGGAATTCGACACATATGATCGTGGGCGAAGTCTTTCGGCGAGTCTGACAGCCCGTTTTTAAGCCGGGCCTGAATCAGGCAAGTGAGACTATTGGTGGGGGAGACCGGCGGCGGATCTTAACGCTTGTTAAGATCTGGCCCGCCGGTTGATCATATGGGGCATTCGTCACCTTGCTTCTAGCCCGCGATCCGCGTGCAGGCGTGCAACTTTAACCGGCGTGCGCCCGTATTGAGGGGGAAGTTGGGAAAAACCGAGATTTTAGCCGTTTTCCGGTATATTTATTGAATGACGGCCGTCCCGGGCATGGGCGGCTGCATATCGTTTTGCTAAGGCTTTTTGGCTAGGATTTCAGGGGATTGGAAAGGCGCCGGGTAAAACGGCGGCGCGGGTGGTTTGAGTTGACGAGCCTCGATCTGAACGAAGCAGCGGTAGAGCAGACGAGCCCTGCAGCGCCCCAAGCGCTGCCTGGTCGCAACGGCCTTGCGCCCCGAATGGTGGAAATCGTCCTGCTTCTCCTTTTCGCCTATCTTTTGGCGAAAACAGCCTTGGCTATTTTTTCGCCATTGCCGCTTCCAAAAGGCGAGCGGCTGGCGGCGTTGTCGAACCGGGATGTGCAATCGGCGCCCGTAACCGCACGCAACCCGTTTCCCATGCCCGTGGTGGAGGCAGCCCCAGTGGAAGCGGCGCCAGACCTCGCCGAAACCGCGCTCGACCTTGCGTTAACCGGCGTTTGGCCAGGAGAGCAGGAAGGCTCTGCGATTATTCGCCGGCCTGACGGCAAGCAGCGCCGCCTGGCTGTCGGCGAAGAAATTGTTCCCGGCGTTACGCTGGTGGCGGTTTATTCTGATCAGGTGATTATCGAACAAAATGGGGTGCGCGAGTCGTTGCGTTTTGAATCCAAGGCGCCCGTTGAGCGGGCGCCACAGCGCGGGCCAAGCGCGTCAGCATCTAGTACACCAGCAAAAATCGATAATCGCGGGGACGACGCCGGACTGGTTCTCAATGCATTACGTCTGGAAAGCGCGACCGATGCGTCGGGCGCGCCGGCGATTGCAATTTATCCGGGCCGTGATCAAGCTGCCTTCGATGCGGCGGGACTGAAAGCCGGGGACATCCTGCGATCCATAAATGGCGCGCCGCCGCCGTCGAACCAGCAGGATATCGCCGCCCTCATGCGCCAGCTTGCGCGGGTTGGCGCTGCTAATATTGTTGTAGAACGCGACGGGACGCCGATGACGTTATCGCTGTCGATAAATCAGATAAGAAATGAGTAGCAAGGGCATGGGTGCACGAAAAACATTGGCTGCAGTCTGCGTATGTGCGGTAAGCGTGCTCGCGCCTGTAACTGTAGCGGCGCAGGAAAACTGCGGTGAGGCGCTGAATTACGAAGATGCTGATATTCGCGCGGTTATTGACGAGATCGCCATCCGAACCGGACGAACATTCCTGCTGGATCCGGCGGTTCAAGGGCGCGTCACTGTCAAGTCGCCGCCCAATGGCGGGCTTTGCGCCGATGAAGCCTGGGAGCTTTTTCAGGCGATGCTGCGCGTCAATGACTTTGTGGCGGCCCCGGTTGGCGACGGCAAGTATCGCATTGTGCCTTTGCAGGAAGCTGCGCGCACGGCCGGTCCGGTGGGCGCCGGGCAGGGTTCTGACCTGACGACGCAAATCGTCAGACTGCGCCACGTCGATGCCCGTGAAGCGGCCGCGAATTTGGCGCAAATCATCGGCAACAATGGCGTTGTCAGTCCAGT